>JASHTO010000587.1 GCA_030040515.1 Terriglobia bacterium | reverse complement strand
CTCGCCGCTGGCGCCCACGTCAAGAACTCGATCTTCCGGGCGTGCTTGGAATTCTTTCTTCAACAAGTCGAATTTCTTCGTTCGCGACTTGTGACTCAGGTTTTTGAGGACACTGCGGAACGCCGAATCCCTGGCTTTCTCCACCCCATCTCCGAATCAACCCGCGAAGTTTCCAGTTCCCCGTGCGAGGTTGCAAGCCTGAGATAGTATACGGAAATTGTCCGGAGAAACAGACGCCTGCGAACAGGGACGGAGCGCAGCGGGTTAATCACGCATTCGGGGTGTGATAAACTCACGCGAACGAAGCGGGCCGTGCAATCGCGCTGAAGCGTCTCTTGCAGGGCTCGGATTGCCTCCGCGCGCACATTCAGCAGCTTGAAGCCCGCGAATCCGATGGCTGCTGATGGGAACTAAACATGCAGTTCTCGCCTTTGCCAGTCGCAGTCCGCGATTCGCTCTCGCCTCCGCCGGCAGCAAATTCCGGCCGGCCATGGACCAGCACCATCACCCTCGCAGTTTATTTCGCGGCAATTTTCCTGAGCGCCGTGTTGCTCTTTCTGATGGAACCGATGTTCGCCAAGATGGCGCTGCCGTTGTTGGGTGGCAGTCCGGCGGTGTGGACCACGTGCCTCGTTTTCTTCCAGGCGGCGCTTTTGGCGGGATATGCGTATGCTCATGCCTCTCAAAGATTATCCCGGCCCGCGCAGCTTATCCTGTACTCCGCCCTGATGTTCGGCGCGCTGGTGTTCTTGCCGGTTCACCTGCCGGCGGCCTGGACACCCCCGCCGTCTTCGAACCCCGCCGGGTGGTTGCTGTGGCTTTTGCTGGTGGCTGTGGGATGGCCCTTCTTCGCCTTGTCGGCCACGACCCCCATTTTGCAAAAGTGGTTTGCGCTATCGGGGCATCCCGCATCCTCGGACCCGTACTTTCTCTATGCGGCCAGCAATTCCGGCAGCCTGCTGGGCTTGTTGGTTTACCCATTCGCATTTGAGCCCCTGTTAACGCTGAGGAATCAAGCCCGGCTGTGGACCGGTTCCTACGGATTGTTTTTGTTGCTGGCGGCGGGATGCATCCTGCTCGTCTGGCGCGGCCCGCATCGTGATTCATCATCCGCGAGTGCACTGTTGCAAATTGGGCGAGTCAAAGATCAGGACGCTCACGCCGCCGAACCACCCACATGGCGTGTGCGCCTGAACTGGGTGTTGCGGGCATTTGTGCCCTCCAGCCTGATGCTCGCGGTCACCGCGGCGCTTACCACCGACGTGCCCGCCATTCCGCTCTTTTGGGTGGTTCCCCTGGCGCTCTACCTGCTCAGCTTCGTGCTGGTGTTCGCGCGTAAAAACAGGGTCTCGCATCTTTGGGTCGGTCGGCGAACGCCTTTGTTGATCCTCGCCGCGGCGATCCCAATCGTCCTGAAGGGGGTTTTGCCTTATTCAGCGTTGTTTCTGGTGGATCTGCTCACGCTATTCGGCGTTGCTCTGGTGTGTCACGGAGAGATTGCCCGCAGCCGGCCCGCTCCGCAGCACCTCACCGGGTTTTACCTTTGGATTTCGGTGGGAAGTGTGCTCGGCGGGGTTTTCAATGCCCTGGTGGCGCCGGTGATTTTCAATTCACTCGTGGAGTTTCCATTGGTGCTCGTTTTGGCGGCATTGCTCATTCCCCCCGTCGAGGGCCTTGAAGATACTTCCGCCGCCCGCAGAAATGATTACCTTTTTCCCCTCGCGATGGGGATCGCTGTCGCCGTGGCAATTTGGGCGCTGCAAAGGCGCGAAGTAGCCCCTGGTATTTGGTATAATTTCGGCATCTTCTGTCCTGCCGCAATATGTTGTCTTCGCTTCAGCTTGCGGCCGCGCCGTTTCGGTTTGGGAGTGGCGGCTCTGATCCTCGCCAGCCAGGTCTACATGGGTCCCTTCGGCAAGATCCTTTTGAGCAAGCGCAGTTTTTTTGGTGTGTACCGGGTGACCGACGATGTGGATCGAAACTGCCGCGTGCTCCTGCACGGCGGCATTTCGCACGGGCTGCAAAGTCTGGACCCCGCACGGGCCTGCGAACCCTTGGCGTATTACACGCGTCAAGGCCCGATGGGCTGGGTATTTGAGACATTTCGCGGCAGTGCGATAGAGAACGATGTTGCAATCATTGGGCTTGGAGCAGGCGCCCTGGTTACCTACTCTCAACCCCAACACCCGTTCACGTTTTACGAAATCGATCCCACGGTGTTGCGAATTGCTGAGGATCGCCGCTACTTCACCTACTTGTCGGATTGTGGCCCGCCAGCGCGCGTTGTGCTGGGCGACGCGCGCCTCTCACTCGGGGATGCCCCGGCTCACGGCTACGGGATCATTGTGCTCGACGCCTTCAGCGGCGATTCCATCCCAACCCATCTCCTCACTCGCGAGGCCCTGGCGCTGTATCTTTCCAAGCTTGCCCCTCATGGAATCGTGGCTTTTGACATCACCAATCGATATCTGGATCTTCACGGCGTCTTGGGGAATCTGGCTCGAGATGCGGGCCTGATCGGCTTCGTGGATGATGACGCAACGGTGGGCGCACGGGAAGCACAGCACGGGAAATTTGCTTCGTCGTGGGTGGTAATGGCCCGAAGCGCGACCGACTTGGAACCGCTTCGGAATATTCCCGGATGGCGGATTCTTGCCCCTGTGCCGGGCGAGCGAGTCTGGACGGATGATTTCTCGAATATCCTGAGCATCCTCCGGCTCAGGTAAAGACAAGGCACATTCTGAGCGGCGCCGAATTCATCCCCGCACATTCTCGCCGCGCGAAGTTACTACCTGCACGCATCCCGGCCGGCGCGGCGAGCCAGGGCGCGCGAAGCCCCGGCGGACCGCACGGATACCGGCACCAGCGCGGTTTCCACGGCCTTCTCCTCCTCGCTGTTCACCAACGCTCCCTGGTCCTCCTTGACGAAGATCAATTTGCCCATAATTTCGTCGAAGTCGACGGTAATCAAGTCCCCAAGCTGAATCTGATCCGTGGCCAGCAGGTTCGAAATGGGGAACACCAGGTGGCGCTCAATGGAGCGTTTCAAGTGCCGCGCCCCGAATTTCATGTCCGTCCCCTCGCGCAGCAGGAAATCGCGGGCAGTGGAGGTGCAGCGAAAAACGAATTGGCGGCCGTCGGTGGCATTAATGATGCGCTGCTGGACGCGGTCAAGCTCAATGTCGAGAATTTTTTCGAGATGCTCACGCGTCAGGGCGCGGAAGACGATCACCTTGTCGAGGCGGTTCATGAATTCGGGCGAAAATTTGCGGCGCGCCGCCTCCGTGGCCGTCCGATAGATTTTCTGATCCAACTCCTCGTCATCGTCGTTTTGGCGCGCGGCAAAGCCCAACCCGCCGGTCATCAGGTTTGTCACTTCGTGCGAGCCGAGGTTCGAAGTGAGGAAGATCATGGTCCGCGAAAAATCCACACGGCGATTGTCTCCGAGGGTCAGCGTTCCTTTGTCGAGGATGCCGAGCAGAAGCTGCCACAGGGCATCGGAGGCTTTCTCGATTTCGTCGAAGAGAACCAGCGAAAGCTTGAGCTTCTCCGTGTGGTTCTGGTCAAGCACCTCCTGCGTAATGAGGGGCTGGGTCTCACGGTGGCCAAGGTATCCGGGCGGGGAGCCAATCAGCTTGGCAATTTCGTGGCTGTGTTGGAACTCCGCGCAATCCACCTTCACGAAGCCGCGCGGCTTGTCAAACAGGACCTCCGACACCGCTTCCACCAGACGGGTCTTGCCGGAGCCCGTGGGGCCGAGGAAAAGAAGGTTCACGATGGGTCGGCCGGGCGTGGAGAGCCCGGCGCGGTAAACCTGATAGACACGCGCCAGCCGGCGGACCGCGCGGTCCTGACCCACCACGCGCCGGCGAAGCGCCTTTTCAAACTCCCGAACCTCCGGACTGTTCAAGGTCGGGTCGAGCAGCGTTTGTCGCGCACCCATGTTCATCCTCCCGACGTTCTCAGGCGTCATATCTCGACGCCTTTACCTTGCGAAGTTCATGCAGTTTCACGTCCAGCGTCCCTCGCAGCAGCTTGAGGCCGGCGATCAACTGGCCTGACAACTCTCGGTCCTTCGTCAACCCCAGCAGAGGCAGGGGAAGATCCGCCAGGTCGAAATGAAGACTCCGAATCGCCAAGGTCAAATCCCGCAGGTATTGCGAGTCGTTCTCGAAGGGCTGCAATACGGTCCGTGACGCCTTCTCCCGCAGCCCCTTCCAGTCGACCCGAACAAAAGGATGTTTGGATGCAACCCCCCGAACCACTTCATCACTAATTCTCGGCCTGTGGCCCAGGCAGGCCAAATGAATCTGGCGGACGCGCCCATCCTTCCGGATGTTGTGAACCAGGTAGTAGGAATCACCGCGTTTGCGTATGAATGCCATCGATGTCATTTGGCCCGTTTTCGCTCGTTCTGTCCATCCCGCTTCGGTAATGGCCTGTTCGTGCCACCACTTTCGTGACTACTCCGTAGTGGACATGCTGCCACTACAACTATCTAGATGCAAGCAAATTTTTTTGGTTGCTAGCATAAGAATTTCTTTTACCTGAATTCGGGCATCGGGTATTGCCGGGGGTATGGGCGGGGGTTAATGCCGGTCTTATACCCTCCAAAGGTCGGACTTTCGAAACCTGTTATTACCTGATCTTCGGCATGGATGCTCGGGCGCTGTCAATATCCCGGCCGAAACGGAGTTTCCCTTTGTGAACAGGCAGGAAGGTGTGCCGGCCGGCGGGCAGGCCAATTCTCTTCCGCCTGGATGGGCCATCCCCGGCGCACCCGCCGAATTCACCCGGAAGCAAAGTAGCCCCATGTTATAATTTTTGCGGTTGAGGGCTGAGGCCGGGAAACTCCGCGCTCGGCGTTCAATCTCAAACCTCTGGGCGAAGACGGGAGAAGAACCCATGGCAGTGAGA
>JASHTO010000586.1 GCA_030040515.1 Terriglobia bacterium | reverse complement strand
GAATCCGCTCCCAACAAACTTTGCGAGATATCCTCCGCCAGGGATTGGCACGCGGCTTCCAATTCCGCTTTGGTCCTTGAGACCTCACGGGCCAAGTCGGCTTGGCCGTCACGGATCAAGGCCTCGGCCTGCTCGCGCCCTTTTCGCAGGACTTCGTCACGCTGCTCCAGGTTCTTGCGGCGGTCCGCCTCGCGCTGGCGGTAGAGCTCCTGCCGGGCCGCCTGGATGGACGCTTCGTAGTCCTTCGCCTTGGTTTCCGCTGCCGCCGCTTGCTCGCGAGCCCGCGCCAGCGCACCCACGGTCGACTCCTCGCGCTGTTTCAGTATCGCTCGCAGAGGGCGAAAGAAAATGCGGTCAAGGATCACGAATAACGCAAATACCAAAATGACCGTAGGGATAGTTTGAATGAAAAGGTGCCCGAGCTGGCTGAAAATCTCCCCCATTTGAAGTGGCTAGGCCTCAGAGGTGTGAATTGACTATCCTGCAATGACCCGCCAATGTAGCACGTCGGTTTTACGAGTGTCAAGGATTACGCATCGATGCTGAGGAGTGGCGGAGGGCCGTGGGACGGTGTCCTGCCACCCCACCCAGGTGGGGATTCAAGAAGACCCTAAAATGCCCTTGACTTATATATTTTAGTGGGTAACAATCCTGCTACCTGCACAACAGGTTTTTTGCTCTCATCTTCCTCAATGAAATGGGGGTGTTGATCGATTGGCTGAAGTCAGGCTTCAGGACGGAGAGTCCTTGGAGAACGCGCTGCGCCGCTTTAAGCGAAAGGTTCAGCAAGAGGACATCATTAAAGAAATCAAAAAGCATTCCTTCTATCTGAAACCGGGAGAGAAGCGAAGAGTAAAGGCGGCACTGGCACGGAAAAGGGCTCGTAAGAAGGCAAGACACGAACAGGACTGACGGCAAGTGTGCTGAACAAAGGAGCGGGCGGCGCGAGATCCCGCGCTTGCCTGCTTGCTTGTTCACATCTGCGCAATTGAGGCCCTGTTCGCATGAGGGAGTGAGGCATGGAATACCGGGATAGGGTCCTCAAGTGTATCGATTGTAATGCGGATTTCGTTTTCACCGCAGGGGAACAACTGTTCTTTGCCGATAAGGGTTTCAAGAATGAACCCAAGCGATGCAAGCCCTGCAAGTCAAAACGAAGTCAGATGATGAGCGGGCAGGGCTACCAGCGTGTGGAAACCACCACGACGTGTTCGCAATGTGGCAAGGAGACCACCGTGCCATTCAAGCCGACTCAGGGTCGGCCGGTGTACTGCCGGGAGTGCTTTCAACAGCGCAGGGCTGCTGCGGCACCCGCTTAACTTATCCACTCACACTTCGTCATTTGCACCCCGGCGGTGAAGTGTGTCTACTCGAACCGCGAAAGCTCAGCTACAATTTCCGAATGAGTGTTTCCAGCTTCCATATTCTCAACTTCGGCTGCCGGGCCAGCCAGGCCGACGGCGCAGCGCTGAAGCAGCAGTTGCTTGCTGCGGGTCTTGTGGAAGCCCCGAGTATCGAAGGCAGCGCCTTCGCCGTCCTTAACACCTGCACAGTGACGGCCTCCGCCGACGCCGAGGTACGCCAGATCGTGCGCCGCATCCATCGGCGGAATCCCCAATGCCGAATCCTGGTGACGGGCTGCTACGCCCAGCGTGCGCCGCAGGAAATCGCACAATTGGACGGCGTCGCGTGGGTGGTGGGCAATTCGCATAAGCATTTGGTGGACCGGATTCTGACCTCTGGTGAATCAGATGAACGGGTGACCGGGAGATCAGATGAGCAGCCGGCCGGGGGGGGCTCGAGCACGAATTCTGTGTCACCTCTGTCGCCGCTCGTGCAAATTCATGGGTTCGCGAATGCTCAGAAAGGCATGGCGACAGGCAATACGCAAGCAGGGCGTTTACCTAACCCTCCGATCACTGGATTACCCGCTTCTCCTCCCCACGCGCAGGTTTTAGTCGGCGAAATTACGGAGGCGTTCCATTTTGCCCCTGTCTTCGCCGACGACCGTACCCGCCCCACGCTCAAAATCCAGGATGGATGCGATGCGCGCTGCTCATTCTGCGTCATTCCTTCCGTCCGTGGGCAGAGCCGCAGCCTGGATCCGGAAAAGGTTATCGAGCAGGTGCGCAAGCTGGCAGCGGACGGATATCACGAAGTGGTGCTTTCCGGAATCAATCTGGGCGGCTACGGCCGCGACCTCGGCCGGCGCATCAGTTTTCTGGGAATCGTGGAGCGCATACTGGGCGAAACCTCCATCGCCCGGATGCGCATCAGCTCGATTGAGCCGATGGATGTCAGTCCGGAATTGATTCGACTTGTCGCGAATGAGCCACGCCTGGCGCAACATTTTCACGTTCCGTTGCAAAGCGGCTGCGACCGCATCCTGCGCCTGATGAACCGGCGGTATTGGACTCGACAATACGCCGACCGCGTTCTGGCCATTCACGAGCAACTCCCCAATTCGGCAATTGGAGCGGACGTTATGGTGGGCTTCCCCAGCGAAACCGACCAGGACCACACCGCCAGCCTGCGGTTCATCGAGTCGCTGCCCTACACCTACCTGCATATCTTCCCGTTTTCGGCGCGCCCCGGAACTCCTGCCGCTGCGGCTCCTGACCAGGTGAACGGCCGAGTGGCACGCGAGCGCAGCCAGGAAGTCCGCGCCGTTATCGCCGCCAAGCGTCAGGCGTTTCTCAACGCGCAGGCGGGACGCTGCCTTCCCGCACTCACCATGGACGAGAGCGAGGATGGCGCGCGAATGGCACTCACTACCAACTACTTGAAAGTCGCCCTTCCCGGAAGCGACCTTGCACCGAACCGATTGATCGATGTGCAAATTGGCCAAGTCGCAGGCGGCAAGTTAATTGGGTACGCGCTGACCTCGGGAGATCGGCTGTCAAGTTACCCCGCTTCGCAGGTTCAGCGAACTGCCTGTCGATAATCAAATCCGTCATGTGAACAGAACAAGCTTAAGAACCACCAGGTATGCGGCTCGGCGGCGCTTTGACAATGCGTTACAATGACATCAATCATGGCGACCAAACCTGAACTCTTCGGCACAGACGGCATTCGCGGTGTGGCGGGGCAATACCCCCTTGACCCGGCAACAGTTCTCAAGATCGGAACCGCGCTCGGCACCGTGCTGGGAAATTCTTCGCGGCCGGTTCGCGTGGTTCTGGGGAAGGACACGCGTGAATCCAACGAATGGCTGTCACGCGCGCTATCAAGCGGCCTCGCCGGAAGCGGCGCGCAGGTGGTTGACGCGGGGATCATCACCACGCCGGGCGTGGCCTTCCTGACGCGCCGACACGAGCTTTCCGCTGGCGTAATGGTTTCCGCCTCGCACAATCCTTATCAGGACAACGGCATCAAAGTTTTTTCGCCCTCCGGAACCAAGCTGATGGAGGCGCAGGAGCTGGAAGTGGAGTCCCTGATGAAGATCCTTCCGGATTTGCCTGGCCCTGCCGAAAATGGCGCGGCCGCTGCTCCCGGCTGGGTGGAAGGGTACGTCGAGCACCTGGCGAGCCTGGTTCCGCCAGGGCGCAGTGTTTCGCGCTTTCGCTTAGTCGTTGATTGCGCCAACGGCGCGGCCAGCCGCGTGGCGCCCATGCTGCTGGGGCGGTTGGGAATCGCGGCGAAAATTCTGAACGCCGAGCCCGATGGGCGGAACATCAATCTGCATTGCGGGTCGCTGCACCCGAAGGCAATGGCGGAGGCCACGCGCGCGGCCGGCGCAGACCTGGGGGTAGCCTTTGACGGCGACGCAGATCGCGCCATCTTTGCGACGCGCGCGGGCCGTCTGGCTGATGGTGACCACGTTTTCTACGCGCTCGCTCCCTATCTTGCGCGGCAGGGCATGCTGAAGGGCGGCGCCGTAGTGGGAACGCTGATGACCAACCTCGCGCTGGAATTGGCTTTGGCAAATCATGGAATCGGCCTGAAGCGCACGGCCGTGGGCGACAAGTATGTGCTGGAGGAAATGCTCCGGTCGGGGATTTCGCTCGGGGGCGAGCCCTCCGGGCATATTATTTTCTCGGACCTTTCACTTGCGGGCGACGGCATGATTACTCTGCTGGAAGTTCTGGGACTGATCGCCGGTGCGGGCAAATCTTTCGACGAGTTATTGCACGGCTATCAGCCGTTTCCGCAATTAATTCGCAATGTGCGCGTGCGCGAAAAGCCGCCGCTGGAGTCGATTCCCTCCGTGGCGCGGGCCATCGCCGAATGCTCGCAGGAGATGGGTAAGCAGGGACGCGTGGTGGTGCGCTATTCGGGCACGGAAACCCTGGCGCGTGTCATGGTGGAGGGCGCGCACGCCGCGGCTGTCGAAAAGCACACCGCCGGCATCGCCGGCGCAATCAAGGCGGCGATCGGAGCCGATTTGTAGCGGCGCTCTATGAGCGTCGGCGGCGGTTAATAGTCGGCGGTCGATAGACCGCCGCTACAGGCTCTCCCGGCGGAGCCCGGATGTTTCTTTGCACATTGGTCTCTGCTAAACTCACGCTTGAGATGGGCAATCCGTTAACCGGCAGTAAGCGGCCAGGCGAACGCAAGGAAGGTGGACCATGAAATCACTCATCCTTTCGCTCTTAATGCTGGCGATGACGGTGCCGAGCTTTGCGCAGACGCCCGCCAATGCGGCGAATTCCTCGGCGCAGAGCCCCACACCTCGTGCGCCTGCGGCCCCGCAGGTTCCGGCGGACGACGGGCGAATCATCGTCCCCGCAGAGACCACGATTCCCATCATGCTGCTAACGCCCATCAACACCAAATCAGCCTACGTGGGCGCAGCTTTCTATTGTGAGTCTATCTACCCGATCACCGTCGCGAATCGCATCATCATTCCCAAGGGCAGCTCGGTGCGCGGAACGATTACCCAGGTGGTGCGGCCGGGACATGTGAAGGGGAAGGCTCAGATTGGTCTGCGCTTTGACGAAATGGTCCTGCCCAACGGCACCACCGTGCAGTTGCGCGCCGTGCTTTCAGGTTTCGGGACGACGGGCGGTGAAGAATACAAGCCCGACGAGGGGCAGATCGAGGGCCAGAGCAGCAAAGGGGAAGACGCCGGAAAGGTTATTACCACCACGGCTTCGGGCGGCGAAATGGGAACGATTATTGGACTCGAGAAAGGCGCCCCGGGTGAGGGAGCCGGCATCGGCCTGGGAGCGGGTGCAGCGGCGGGTTTGATTTGGGTTCTGGCTTCGCGCGGCAAGGATGCCGTGTTGCCCCACGGCACGAGCCTGGAATTGAAACTGACCCAGCCACTGAATTTCAGCTCCTGGGAGGTGCAGCCGCGCTCCCCTTACGACGAGGGTCCGAACATGACGCACCCCCCGCTGGGTCCAGGACTCTGATTTCGTCTGCGCGCCAGAGCGCGGTTTAGCAGAACACCACCGATTGCACGCCGGAGATTTCGAATTTCTTTCGGCAGCGCGGATTCTTGCACTGCATGAAATCGTCGCGGCGAAGCATGTAAGACTGCGCCTTGGCAAATTTCGCGCGGTCGCGTTCATCTGCACCACTGCGCAGCGCTTTCTTCTTGGTTCGCACCAGCCAGCGGATTTCGTAGGTGTCTGTTTGCTTGCAATAGGCGCAGTTGAGACTGGCAGGCTTGCGGGTTTCGTTCTCGTCGAAAAAGTCGCGTTCGTCCATGACGCCGTATTCTAGCCGGAATCCCGCGCGAAGGCCACAATTTGAGTGCTGCAGTTTGAGTGCTGGAGCGGCGCTCTGTAAGCGTCCATGTCGCTGCCACTCAGGTGGGATCGCCGCTGCGACCGGCGACAGTTCAATCAGGCAAAATCCAGCCCTTGGCGCCACGATTATCGGGAGCGACCTGATGCACGCGGGAGTTTACGTGCTTTTCAGCCAGAGTTTTCTGGATGAGCCCGGCAAGGGCGGATGCATCGCCGAGTGTGAAGGCCAAGATGGATGGTCCCGCACCGCTCAGGCAGATGCCCAGCAAATCCGGGTGGTGCAGGGCCAGCACCTCCGGCAGGCCGGGCATCAGGTGGGCGCGGAACGGCTGATGCCAGCGGTCGTCGAAGAATCCGCGGTGGATTTCCGCGGCGCCGGAAAACAATTGCGCCGTCAACACCACAGCGCGCTGCAAATTGTGGACCGCATCGCGCCGCGAATAATTCTCCGGCAAAACTTTGCGGGCTTCGGCGGTGGGCAATGCGTAATCCGGGGTCACCAGGGCCAGCCCCAGGGGTTCGGGGAGGGGGCAGGAATAGCTGAGAATTCGTCCGGCATCCTCCATCGCCACGGTAAATCCCCCGTGCCACGCCGCCGCCACGTTGTCGGGATGGCCCTCACGACGGGTGGCAAGGGTCACGATTTCCTCGTCGAACAGCGCGCGTCCGGCAAGCCGGTGGCTGGCTACCAGAGCGCTCACAATCGCCGCGGCGCTCGAACCCAACCCTGCACCCACGGGAATCTGATTGGAGATTTCCAAGTCGAATCCTCGTGGATTCCCCCACTGGCCGAGCGTCTCGCGGATGATCCGGGCGATGAGATTGTCCGCCCCGGCGGGCACGCGTTCGGGATTGACGCCCTGATAGCGCACGGTGATTTCCTCGTCCGCGCGCGGTGTGACATGAACGTCGAGGTAAAGGCTCACGGCGATTGCGCCGCAATCGAAAAGGCAGCCGAGGTTCGCGGAGGTTGCGGGGACGCGGACTGAGACGCGGTCGCTCACGGAGGGATTCACCTTTCGAAGATTTCCGGACTGCAAGCGCCGCGCGCGGACAGAGGGCAAACGCGCGGCGGAGCGAGGATTTCCGAGCCTTGGTCAGCTCCCGGGCGCTGTCCGGGCGGGATTACGCGGCGGTGGTGGCCCGTGCGGTGAGGAATTGCTCCTCAAAATCATCCAGTTTGGGCCGGATCAAAGCGCTTTCCGCAATCCGCCCCTGCAACGCGCCGATGGTTTTCAGTCCATTGCCGGTGATTACGAGCACGGTGGACTCCTCCGGGTTCAGGCGGCCCTGGCGAATCAGCTTGCGCGCCACGGCGACGGTGACGCCGCCGGCGGTTTCCGTAAAGATACCCTCGGTCTCGCCCAGCAGGCGGATGCCCTCCACGATTTCGTCATCGCTCACGTCTTCGCCAGCGCCTCCGCTTGCCAGAATGGCTTTCACGGCATAAGGTCCGTCGGCGGGATTGCCGATGGCGAGCGAGCGAGCAATGGTGTGCGGCTTTTGCGGATCGATTTCGGAAGTTCCGCGCTTGGCGGCGGTGGTGATGGGCGAGCATCCGGTGGCTTGCGCGCCGAAGAAGCGGGTGGAGGCGGGGTTGACCCACGCGAGCTTCTTCAATTCATCAAACGCCTTGTGGATTTTGGTGATCAGCGCCCCGCCCGCCATGGGGACTACCACGTTCTGCGGCAGGCGCCAGCCGAGCTGCTCGGCGATTTCGTACCCGACGGTCTTCGAGCCCTCAGCGTAGTAGGAACGCAGGTTGACATTGACGATTCCCCAGGAGTGCTTCTGGGCCACTTCCGAGCAAAGGCGGTTCACCTGGTCGTAATTGCCCTGCACGCGCACCAGATTGGCGCCGTAAACTTGCGTGGCAATGATTTTCTCCTGCTCAAGCTCGGCGGGAATGAAGATGTAGGCGCGGAATCCGCCGGCCGCCGCCTGCGCCGCCACGGCGTTGGCAAGATTCCCCGTGGACGAGCAACCGACTGTGCCGAATCCAAACTCATGCGCCTTGGAGAGCGCCACGGCCACGACGCGGTCTTTGAAGGAAAGCGTGGGGTGATTCACCGAATCGTTCTTCACGTAGAGATCGCGGATTCCCAGCGCCGCGCCCAGATGGGGCACCGCCACCAGCGGCGTGAATCCGGTTTGCCGGCCCACGTAGGGCTCTTCCCGCAACGGCAACAGCTCTTTGTATCGCCACATGGTGGGCGGGCGGGTGGCCAGGTCTTCGCGGCGCAGGTCCGCCCATAGCTTTCCATAGTCGTACACGACTTCGAGCGGGGCCCAACAGTCCTCACATGCGGCAACGGGCTCGAGCGGATAAGTGCGCTCGCAATCCCGGCATTTCAGATGTAACGCGTAACTCATACTTCCTCCGTCTTCATCGGAGAGGCGGGCTGGGTTTTGGGGAGTGTTTCGAATCTCGGGAAGAGGCGCAAACTAAAAAGCCCCTTCCGAGTAAGAAGAGGCTTGAGGCAAGGTCTATCGGCCCCCTCTCATCTCCCCCACACCGGGTAGGATTTGGCACCTGACCCCCGACTAAGTCGGGGCGGTTGTCGTGGCGTCTTAGGGCCCGTCCCTCGGCCACTCTCGATGAGATTCAGGGTATCTGAATCAGATATTCAATTGTCGCGGTCTATAGTACGAAATCCTCCGGTGCGTGTCAAGAGGTTTGTGTATAAATTCACGTATATCGTCCCGGAGGCGCGGTAGCGATTTTGCGACGGCATGGTTCGGTTATTTCGAAGCGGGCGCGGCCAGATTTCGCGGTGGCGGAGGGACAATGACCATGGGCATGCGCGCGAAGGCAACGCGTTCAACCGAGGGGTCAAGAACATTGACTTGCAGCGTGTAGGGTCCGCGGGGAAATTTCTCCAGCGGAATCTGCGCAAAGTAAGACGCCGTTTGCTGGCTTGATTTCTCCAGCCTTCCAGGGAATGGGCCGGCCTCGGCGAATTTCCTGCCGTGGCGGAAGAAGATCAACCCCACGGATGGAGGAGTAGAGCCCGTGGAGGTCACATCCTTCCCGGCGTAAGACTCCAGGTAAACGGAAAGCGTCTGATTCGTGCGGAACACACGCGTGACGCTGGGAAGAATGGACCGGTCGCCGACCTGCAGGGGTGAATTTTTATCGTGGGTCACGTGCGCGCGGTCCAGATCGTTGGAGGACTTCACCTCGTTCGAGAGCACGACGGAGCTCAGGCCCAAGCTTGCGTTGCCAATATCCGGCACCACCAGCGGCGTTTCGAACGTGCCGATTTTGCCGCTTTCGTTCTCACGCACCACGGCCTTCAACTGGTATTTTCCCGCGGGGATCGAAGGGATTTCGCCCTCGTAGAACAGGTTGCTGCCAATGACCTCCTCATAAGTGTCGTTGGTCATGTGCACGGGCAGAGTGTCGCGCAACGCCCCCACTTCGTGATCCTTGTCATCGGTCAGCCGCCAGGCAAAATCGAATTCCGTGTCGTGCTTCCCGGATTTCTTCAGGAACGCGACCTGCGAGCCGGGAATCTTCGCGGCCAGGATGAGCGTATATTTATTATCCGGGCGGCGGAAGTACGAAGTTTCCACCACGAAGGGCAGATCCACGAAGGGCACTTCCAAATCCATCACCTGGGCGAGTTGGTTTTCCTTTTCCTGGCGCGTAAACTGCCGGAAATTCTTGGGCGCGAAATATCCCGGGCGCGCCTGGACTTTCAAGCCCGGCCGTGAAACCTCCACGCGAATATGGCGGAAGCGGCCATCGGATTTGGTGTTGGTGGGCGAATATCCGATCAGGTAGTAGCTGGAATTGTCCCGCTGAATTTCGCTGAAGGCTGGTTCGAAGTCATTCAAATCGTAAAAGGTCTTGCCGCCGGTATCCGTGGCGAGCGCGGCCAGGGTTTCGCGGCTGCCCTGCAGGCTTGAGATCTGCGAGGAGACAGCCGAGCCGCTGTAAATCCCCGTACCCGACGGGCTGGAACTGCTGGCGTCACCGCCCGGCGGCAGTGCCAGGAGCCCCCGCGCATCCATGGTGTAGAGCGAAACATCGGCTTGATTCGCTGCGTCGGTGGCGGCGCGCAGGGTGGCCTGATTTTCCTGCCCGGTGCGGGTGATGCCGCTTGTGAATTGCAGCACGTTCTTTCGCCCCGGCACCATGCGCAGCATGTTGGCGAGTGATTCCACCGCCTCCAGTTTTTCATCGGTGTTGAAGATATTGAATTCCGTTTCATCCGGCGTAAATGCGTCGGAGACGTCCTGGGTGACGATTTCCATGCCGTTGGCGTCCGTCCCGCCCGCTTCGCCGATACTTCCCTGCGTGGCAGTGTTGGAGGATTGGTCGCCCACGATCACCGCGCGCAGCGCTTTGCGGATGGCCGGGCGATCGTTGGTGAAGTCCTGCGTTACCTTCAAGTCGGAGGAATAAGTCACCACGGCGATCAGGTCGGCCATGGTCATGCGATTGTTCACGAAGTCGTTGGAGGCCTTCAGCGCGCGCATCAGCTCGTCGGGTTGCATCGAGCTCAAGTCGAAAAACAGGACCAGCAGGCGATGGTCCTGAAGCACGCGGTCCGCGTTGACCTCCGGCGGAAGCTTGGCGAGGTCAATGACCTGAGACTTTTCTTCACCACCGTTGAACTGCGCCAGTTTCTCCACGTCTTCCAGGCTGAAACTGGAAATGGTCTGCGGCACGCCGTCTTCGGTAACCTTGAAATCGGACTGCTTCAGGTCCGTAACCGGCTTGCCCGATTTGTCGTAGACACGCACGTCCACATCCACTTCATTGGTGGCCGACTTCAGGATGAAGGATTGTTGCGGGCTCTTCGAAGAGGGCGCCGGCTTGGTTTGCGTTGTGTTTTGTTCGGCGAGCCCGGCGATTGAAAGCAGGAGAATCGCGCAGCCAAAACACCAAGGAATAAAGGAACCAGTTGACTTTTGACCACCGGATCGTTCGCTTTCGGTTACAAAAGCATTCACCACAGAAAGCCACAGAGGTGATTTTCTCTGTGAATCTCTGTGGTGAGAGCTTTTCCTGGCTTGTGGCTTGCCCGTCTTGAAATACATGTTTTCTTCCCGCGCCTAGAAATTAAACCGCAGCGCGAGGTTAATCGAGCGCATCGCGCTTACGCCGGTCACCCAGCCGAAATTTTCGGCATTGATGGTGGTGGCCACATTGGTCCAATTCGGATGATTGAAAATGTTGTTGGCGTTGACGCTAAATCGCGCGCGTAGATTCTTCTCCCGCGAGAAAGTGAAGAACCGTCCCAACGACATATTGAATGTCATCGAGCCCGGCTCGATGATGGTATTCCGTCCCGCTGTACCCAACTGGCCGGAAGCGGGAAGCGCGAACGCCGCCGTGTTGAAAAAGTCTTCCGTTCCGCGTTCCGAGCGCGGTAGCGCGACGGGAAGCCCGGTGGCATCGGCGCGTTCTGAGGCGAACACGCCTGAGCCATTGTTGTTGGATTGGTTTCCGGCCACCTGCGCTGTGGTTGGCGAACCGGATTCGAGCGTGGTAACGCCGCTGATTTGCCAGTCGCCGACCACTTTCCCCGCGAACCCGCCGCGGTTCAGCCAGCGCCGCTGCTCGCCGAAGGGGAATTCGTAGGTATGGTTGATGATTAGCTTGTTGGCAACATCAAAATTGGAGAGCGCGCGCTCCGCCAACAAATTAGCACTGTTCTGCGGGACATTTTTCCCATTGCCGCCCACGCTCGCCGCGTCGTCAATCGACTTCGACCACGTGTAATAGCCGCTCATGGAAAAGCCGCCGTGGAACTGGCGCCGCAACGTCACCTGAAGCCCGTTATAAATAGAGTCCGCACCGTCGGTTTCATAGAGAAACTGCTGCACGCCGGGAATGGAGGATTGTTCCCCGCCGGTGGTGCTGGCGCTTACTTGGTCGGGAGACAGCAGCAGATCGAGTTTGCTCCCCTTGGTTCCAACATAGCCGACCGACAAGATCACGTTGCGATAAATCTCGTCCTCAAGGAAGAAGTTCCAGGTCTGCGCGTAAGGGCGGCGATAGTTGCTGTCGGCCGCGTAAGTATTGGTGCACGGGGTTTGAGCCGTGCACGCAAAACCTTTCTGGAGTGCGGCGGTAGCGGCGATCGTGGCGGCCTCTCCCGGAAATCCGTTCTGCAACGTCAGCGGCTGAAGCGCATTGGTGGTCTGCGTGGAGGCGATGGCGAAGGGCGGCTGGTCGATCATACTGGTGACCATACGGGAATAGATGCTTCCGTCGTAAAAGACGCCGTATCCCGAGCGAATCACCAAGTGGTGCCGGATCCAGGGCCGGTAAGCAATGCCGATCCGTGGAGAAAAATTATGCGCGTCGCTGTGAATCAGCGACGGGGGAAGGGAACCGCCGGTCAGCCCGGTTACAACGGCCGGGGACGTAAACCCGGGCGAAAACGACAAGTCCGACAAGTGCCCGTATTTTTCCGCCGCGGGCGAAAAGTATTCGTAGCGCACGCCATAGTCGACGGTCAGGTGATTGTTCGTCCGCCAGTCGTCATTATAGAACGCCGTGGTAACCCAGTTTCGGAGGTAATTGCTGGCCACGCCGTAACGGACGGAGGTTGTCTGCGGCAGCCCGAGCAGAAAGTCGGCAAAGTCATATCCGGTGCCGGGAACCGGGAAGCCGTTGCTGAACTCGCTGGTACTGTAACCGGTAAAGCTGAATGTGCCGCGCCCATTGGGATCGGTTTCGGTATTGCTCTGCACGCGGCGCAACTCGCCGCCCATATGGAAATTGTGCTTTCCATGGTTCCAGATCAGCGTGTCGTTGGCGCGCACGGTTTGCGGGCGGGAGAGCGCGGTAATCGGATCGTTCAGTCCGCCGAAATTCGTAAACCCAATCGAGGGGACCCCCCAGTCAAAGGGATTATAAGATACGCCGCTGATCCCCAGATTGTACGCAATGTCATCGTTATAGGCGAAGGCGTTCAAAAGAGATGTGCGCTGGCGATTGAAATTCAAATTGGTGGAATTCACAAGGTGTGTATTGAACGTGTGAGATTCGCCCACGCTCACGTTTTGACCGAGCACGGTGGTGTGCGACGTGAAATCCGGAAAGCCGGAAACGGACCGGCTGCGCGCCGAATTTAAGTAATACATAACGTTCAGGCTGTTCTTGGAATTGATCTGCTGGCCGATGCGCCCCATCACTCGATCGTTGGAGCTGGGCAAAGACTCCTGCAAATGAAAGTTCTGCTCTTCGCCCGGAAGATTGGGCAGGGGAATATACGTTAACAAACCTGTAGCCGCAGTGTTGATCTGCGTGGAAGGTATGGTAAATCCCGGGAAGGGCGTGCCCGGCGCGACGGCGCTGGACAAGGGTTCATAGATGGTCGGAGTGGTCCCCGCGAATGCGCCCGAAGCGAGCACGGTCTGAGAAAAGTTCCCCTGCCGCTCGAGTTCCGTCGGCACGGTGGAAAAACTGTCGAGGCCGGTTTTTCCGCGCTGCAAGTTGTAGCTCGCGAACCAGCTTGTTTTGTTTCCACCTTTATAAACGTGCGGAATCACCAGCGGGCCGCCCAGCGAGAAGCCGAAGGTTTCCTGGTAGGAGGGAATCTGCGGCGACTCGGGAATGTTCAAGGGAAAAGGATGCGCGTCGAGGGCCGAATTGGTGTACTGCTCGGTAAAATTTCCGCGCACGCGATTCACCGCCGCGCGATTGCGCGACCAGCCGCGCGCTCCACCTCCACCGCCTCCGCCACCACCTCTAAATCCACCGCCACCTCCGCCGGGCCCGCCTCCTGGGCCACCAGGTCCGCCGCCCCCGCCGAAGGGGTTCCCTGCTCCGCTGCCGGGCCCGCCCGGCCCGCCAAATCCGCCACCGAAGCCCCCACCGAAGCCGCCGCGCCCAAACCTTCCGCCCATGCCGGGCTCAGCGACTTCACCCATTCCTCCTCCGAGCAGAAAAGAATTGTTGGCGCTCGCGGAATTGTCCGCCTCTTCCGGCATCGCCTCGGTGGGAGATGCACTATCTTCCGACCCGTTGCCTTCTGAGAGCCGGAGTATGGATGGAAACTCGCCACCCTGCCCTCCGCCATTTTGATACTCCGCGATGCTGCGGTTTCTATTGCCCCCTGCGCCGAGGTGTGCGGCAGTATTGCCCGCGGGCCGCGACGCCTGCGCGGCTTCTTCGCCAAGCCCGCCTACCACCAGCGCCACATTCACCTTAACGGTCGCCCCAGGACTTACGGGAATCGGCTCGCGCGTGTCCGGGCGAAATCCCAGCAGCGAAATGCTTAACCGATAGTTTCCCGGTATGAGTCCGCTAAAGGTATAATTCCCATCGTCGTCGGACCAGGTTTCCTTGCGTTCGCCGGTGAGGGGGTTGGTGATGACGAGGTCTGCGCCGGGAACTGAAACTCCTCCCGGACCGCGCACATGCCCGGTGACTGTTCCCGGTGTGGTCACGAGCGTGGTGGTTCCTGGTCCTGACCCAGGGGCCGGTATTTGACCAAACAAGAACCCGGAACCCAGCCATCCGAAGATAATAAGGAGGCAGTTCAAGCTTGCGCGCGTTGTAAAGTTTCTTAACACCTGGCGCTCGTAACTCTACTAATTGATAGAGCTTACAAGCACTCAGTACGATTATCAATGG
>JASHTO010000054.1 GCA_030040515.1 Terriglobia bacterium | reverse complement strand
AACCAGCAGGTTCTTCAGCCGAATGTTGGCAAACGTTCCGCGCACCATTACTCGATCATTGCCCCGGCGCGAGCCGAAGGAATTGAAATCCTTCTTCTCCACGCCGCGCTCCACCAGGAAGCGCCCGGCGGGGCCGTCGGCGGGAATGTCGCCGGCGGGCGAAATGTGGTCCGTGGTCACTGAATCACCCAGCAGCGCCAGCACGCGCGCGCCGTGGATATCGACGATCGAGCCGGGATTTGGCGTGAGGCCGGCAAAGAACGGCGGTTCCTGAATGTAAGTCGAATCGTCGCGCCAGTTGTAGAGCGCGCCACTTGCCACGGGAATAGCATTCCAGGTGGGATTGCCGTTCCAGGCGTTGCGGTAACTCTCGCGAAACATCTCCGGACGCACGGCGCGCGCCAAAGTTTCGCTCACCTGCTCCTGGGTCGGCCAGATGTCGCGCAGAAATACGTCCTGGCCCCGGCGGTCTTTCCCCAGGGGCTCCGTGGCGAGGTCGATGTCCACCGTTCCGGCCAGCGCGTAAGCCACCACAAGCGGCGGCGAGGCCAGATAATTCGCGCGAACCTGCGGATGAACGCGGCCCTCGAAATTGCGATTGCCGGAAAGCACCGCGGCAGCCACAAGCTGTCCTTCGTCCACGGCGCTCGCCACCTCGGGCGGCAGCGGCCCGCTGTTGCCGATGCAGGTGGTGCAACCGTAACCCACCAGATCGAAGCGCAGAGCGGCGAGCGATTCGAGCAGGCCCGAAGCCTTCAAATATTCCGTCACCACCTTCGAGCCAGGAGCCAGGCTGGTCTTCACGTAAGGCGGGACCTGCAATCCCTTCTCAAGCGCCTTCTTGGCCAACAGCCCCGCGCCCAACATCACCGACGGATTGGAAGTGTTGGTGCATGAAGTGATCGCCGCGATCACCACCGAGCCGTGATGCAACTCGGATTTCGTTCCGTTGAATTTCGCGCTGGCGCTGCGGGCTGCCTCATCCGCAGAAAGGCCGAAGCCTCGCTCCTTGACGGGTGCGGAGAGCGCTCGCCGGAAGGTCTGCTTCATCTGTGAGAGTGGAACACGGTCCTGAGGCCGCTTAGGGCCGGCGAGGCTGGGCTCAACCGTGGCCAGGTCCAACTCAAGGACGTCGGTGAACTCCGGGTCGGGAGTTTCATTGGTGCGGAAAATTCCCTGCGCTTTGGCGTAGCACTCCACGCGGTCAACTTCCGCAGGCGTGCGGCCAGTTTGGCGAAGGTAGCGCAGCGTTTCATCATCGATGGGAAAGAATCCCATCGTGGCGCCGTATTCGGGCGACATGTTCGCCACCGTGGCGCGATCGGCGAGCGCCATTTCCGAGAGGCCGTCACCGAAGAATTCCACGAACTGGTCTACCACGCCCTTCTTGCGCAGAATCTGCGTGACCGTCAGCACCAGGTCCGTGGCCGTGACGCCCTCGCGCAACTTGCCCTTCATTTTGAAGCCTACAACCTTGGGCGTAAGGAAGTAATACGGCTGGCCGAGCATGGCGGCTTCCGCTTCGATTCCGCCCACGCCCCAACCCAGCACACCCAAACCGTTGATCATCGTGGTGTGCGAGTCGGTGCCGACGAGAGTGTCAGGAAGCAACACGGTCCCCTCTGTGGTTTTGTGCATCAGCACCACTTTGGCCAGGAATTCCAGGTTCACTTGATGCACGATGCCCGTGGCGGGTGGAACCACGCGGAAATTGCTAAAGGCCTGCTGCCCCCAACGGAGGAATTCGTAGCGCTCGCGATTGCGCGCAAATTCGATTTCGGCGTTGCGCTCAAGAGCGCTGGGATTGCCGAAGAAATCCACCTGCACGGAGTGATCGATGACCAGATCGACGGGAACGAGCGGGTTGATCTTGGCGGGGTCGCCGCCCAGCCGCTGCATCGCCGCCCGCATGGCGGCAAGGTCAACCACGGAAGGCACTCCGGTAAAATCCTGAAGGATCACGCGCGCCGGCTTGAAAGGCACTTCGCGCCCCGCGGGCGCTTTGGCGTTCCATTCCGAAAGCTCGACCACGTCTTCCTTGGTCACCAGCGTGCCGTCACAATTTCGCAGCAGAGATTCCAAAAGAACTTTGATGGAAAATGGCAGGCGCGCCACCGCGGCGTGACCGGCCTTCTCCAATCGTTCAAGGCTGTAGATGACCGCGGTGCCGCTGCCCGTTTCGAGCTGGCTGCGCACCCCAAAAATGTCCTGAGCTGTAGCCATACTTCCTCCGAGAGGCACTCTTCTTATAATAACCCTGCCGGGTGCGAGCGACGACATTGAAATGCATCTTTGCGCCGGCCGACGGTTTCCCGTCAATACGGCCGGAGGCGGTGTATTTTGTGAGTCTAAATGCGAGACTTCCAACGTGTGGGGTTGCGCCGACCGTGCATGCAGGCCACGACAACAATGGTTTCATCGTAGATGCGATAGAAAATTACGTATGGGAACCGTTCGAGAAGCGCCCGCCGGACATCTCGGTGAATCACTTGGCAGGCAGTTGGATGGGCGGCGATGTGGCCTATCTTGGCATCGACGGCCGCGAGAAATTCTTCTCCGAGCCCGGCCCGCCGCCGTTCATACCACTGATACGCTTCCTCGATGTCTGCCGCAGCAGCGGAGCGGACGAGTGATTGCATCACTTGGCGTGAGCGCGAATACGGCGGAGAACCTCATCCCAGGGTATGCCGATGGGTCCCTCGCGGTCTAAGTCATCCAACCGACGGTCCAATTCCTCCCGCTGGGCGCGGGTGACAGGGATGGCGTCGGGTGTGTGCGAAAGACTCTCCCAGAGGTCATCCAGGAGCCGGAGTCGCTCGTCAAAAGTAAGACTGGCAACATCGATACTCGCCATATTATTTAGTATACTCCATCCGCAAAGGCTCGCTCCAGGCCAGTGGGCGGGTGCGCCTTTGGCTCGTATTGCCCGTCTTTATGGTTCTGGGGGAGCAACTCGGGGTTCCTCAGGGCATGTGACGTCGCGCCATCCGGCGACGACGAAATCCAGCGCCTTCTCGGCGGCGCTTTTTCCGGTTCGGATGCAGTCGGAGATGCCGATTCCCGAATAGGCGTTTCCGGCAAGAAAAATTCCCGGGAGGTCAAGCAGCCTCTCCTCGATTGCTCCCACGCGCGCCTTGTGCCCCACGGCGTACTGCGCCATCGAACCCGGCCATTCGTGGATGCGGTAGAAAAGCGGCTCGGCGGAGATGTTCAAAATCGCTTTCAATTCATGGCGAACACCTTCCAGAATCGCCTCATCGAACATCTGGAGGATATCCGGATCGCGCGTTCCGCCCAGGAAGCAGCGCAGCAGAGCTTTGCCCTCCGGCGCGCGATGGTCAAACTTATTGTGAACGAACGTGCAGGCGAGCATTCGCCGCTGCTCCTTGCGCGGCACGAGAAACCCGAAGCCCGGTGGAAGTGCGGCGCGAACTTTTTCATCAAAGCCCAGCGAGACGGTCATCGACGAACTATAGGGGATGCCCTCGAGCAATTCGCTCAGGCGATGGTCGAGCGGCGCGATCATCCCACCCGCATGGCGAGCCGGCAGGGCGAGAATTAGGGCGTCCGCATCGTGCGCTTTATAGTGCTCGCAATTGATCAGGAAGCGGTGCGAACAGGAATCTCCCAGTCCTCCCGGGCCACCGGGAGCAAACTCCAACGTCAGCACCTTGCGGCCCAGAAAAATGCGGTACTTCTCCACCTCCGCCGCGAGCTTTTGGGTCAGTTGTTGCAGGCCGCCCTTGAGAGTCATAAAGAGCGGCGACTTGCCGGGTTGAGAATTGCCTCCGCCCGAGCCCGCTGAGTTCCCTCCGCCGTCGGTGCGACGCTGGCGCATGGATTCCAGCGTAGCGCGCGTCAGGCTGCCGTGCTTGCGCTCCATTTCCCAAAATCGCGGCAGCACGGAGCGCATGCTGAGCGCCTCGGAATCTCCGCCGTAAACTCCCGCCAGCAAGGGGTCGGCGATGTTATCCACCATCGCCTGGCCGAAATGGCGCTTCACAAAACTCGCAACCGATTCGTCCTCCTTCTCGGCCGGGGGCGGAGAGGAAAACATTTCACCTGCGGCTTTCAATTTCGCGCTCAGGGGCAGCAGATCGGTGGTGAGCATGGGCCAGAAGCGCGTGGGCACCAGAAACATCAGGCCGTCAGGGAGCGGCACCAGTCGCTTTTGATGAAGAATGTAGGTGCGGCGCGCGTGGTCGTTTGAGCCCATCAGGTCGTCGCCCAGCCCCAGCTCGCGAGCCATGGCCGCCGCTTCGGGCTTTTCGGCAAGGAAACTGTCGGGGCCGGCTTCCACCAGGAATCCATCTATCGCCTCCGAGCGAACCACGCCGCCCAGCCAGGGATTGGCCTCAATCAAAACTTCCTCGATGGGAGCGCCCGCTTGGCGCGCGCGTGCCAGCGTGTAGGCGGCCGCAAGGCCGGAAACGCCCCCTCCAATAACGACCACTCTGCGGGTTTTTGCCGGTTCGGCCATTCTGAGAAGGTGGATTTCTCTTTATTCCTGCTGGAACAACCATATCATCGATTGCCCGCGCAAATTCATAACTTTTCATTCATGCCGGCAATCCGCGTGGTTACCAGGCTGGCCAGCGCCGCGAGAAATTTGGGGCTGGCGTTCAAGGATTCCGACCGCCGCACCTCCACACCGCGCGCCTTCCCATAATCGCGAAAATGAATATCGATGTCGTAAAGAATTTCGACGTGATCCGAGACAAACCCCACGGGAATCAGCAGCACGTGCTTCACGCCGGCATTGGCAAGTTCATCGACTTGCGATTCCACGGTCGGGCCGATCCACTTCTCGGCCGTCATGCCCTGGCTTTGAAACGCCACGCGATAATCGGTTAATCCGATTCCGGCCGCTACCAGGGCGGCGGTTTCGCGCACCTGGCGCTCGTAAGGATCACCCTCCGTAATCGTCTGATTCGGCACGCTATGTGCGGTGAAGATAGGGATTGTGGCACTTCGTGTCAGCCTTTTTGCGTCCTCAATCGCCGCGGCAGCGCGCTCGCAAAAGGCCTCGATCAATCCTGGATGGTCGTGCCAGCTTTCCACAAAATCCACAGCCAGGCCGGAATGAACTTTTTCCACCGCCTCCATCAATGCCTTGCGGTAAAGCCCGATGCTCGTACGGGAATTTTGCGGCGCCAGGGACACCGCCACGATGCCTTGAACGCCGTCATCCGAAAGTCGCTGAACCGCGTCGACAATAAACGGCCTCCAGTTTCTCATGCCCACATAAACAGGATGGGAGATTAATTGCGCAAGGCCCTCCGCCTGCAAGGTGGTAAGCCGCAGCAGCGGGGATCCGCCCCCAATCAAGCCGTAGCGACGGATGATCTCCTTCACCGCCTGCTCCGGCAATGGGCGCCCTCCGCGCACGTTGAGCAGGAACTGCGGAATGTCCGAAAGCTGATCCGGCGCGCCGTGCGCCAACAACAGGACAGCCCAGTTGTCCCCGAACGGCTGGGGATTCGATGTATGGCTCATGATATGTCGCGGGCCAAGGCAAACGCCTCCGCAAGCACAATGACCCGCGCCGGCTTCTCTCGTTTGTCCCTTCCTGACTATAACACGTGGGTCAGGTGTTCAGACTCGTCGCCCTTTAAATGTGATGCTCATTTCTGCTAGAGTCTCGGGGGCGGACGCGTCGCCTGGGTCAACCCCGGCGCTCCGACCCGAGGGATGCGCGGGAAAATTCGGCATGAATCACCGCAGATTCGGACGAACGGGCTGGAAAGTCAGCGAGCTCGGTTTCGGCATGTGGGGCATGGGCGGTTGGACCGGCTCCGACGACGCCGAGTCGAAAATGTCCCTGCAACGCGCCGTTGACCTGGGCTGCAATTTTTTTGACACGGCCTGGGCCTACGGAAGCGGCCGCAGCGAGAAGTTGCTCGGCTGGCTGGTTCGGCAAAACGCCGGGCAGAAACTCTATACGGCCACTAAAATTCCGCCCAAGAATTTCCGCTGGCCCAGCCGCCGCGAATTCGACCTTGACGACTGTTTTCCTCCTGACCACATTGACCAGTACGTCCATTCCAGCCTCAAGAATCTCGGCCTTGAAAGCATTGACCTGATCCAATTCCACACCTGGGAAGATGGCTGGCTGGAAGATGACCGTTGGGTGAAAAAGATCGACGACCTTCGCGCGCACGGACTCATTCACGCTGTGGGCATCAGTATCAACCGCTGGGAGCCGTGGAATGGCGTGCGCGCGGTTGAGGCCGGCCTGATCGACGCTGTGCAGGTGATCTACAACATTTTTGACCAGAACCCGGAGGACCGGCTCTTCCCCGCGTGCGCCGCAATGGACGTGGCGGTTATCGCGCGTGTGCCATTTGATGAAGGCACTTTGACCGGCAGTCTGA
>JASHTO010000585.1 GCA_030040515.1 Terriglobia bacterium | reverse complement strand
TCCATTTAATCGTTGGATGCGTGACGTTTACGCCGCTGCTCCGGCCAACGTCTGTGCTCTATTCTCGGGCGTCCTGCTTAACTTGGGAATTTATGGGATCGTGCGATTGAATGTCGACTTGGTGCCCGTTCTCGCCTCGGGCCCGGGCCTGATTATGTTGGTGATCGGAACGATTTCCGCTTTGGTTGGAATCCTCTATGCGAACCGTGAGAACGATCTGAAGACCATGCTTGCGGAAAGCTCTACGGAAAATATGGGGATTGTGGTGGCTGCTCTCGGCGCAGGACTGGTGTTCACTGCCGCACAAATTCCCATCCTTGCCGGTATCGCCATCATAACCTCCTTGTACCACATGCTGAATCATTCTGCCTATAAGTCCCTCCTGTTTTATGGGACCGGTGCGGTAGATACGACGACCGGGACAAGGGACATGGACCGGCTGGGAGGGTTGCTTCGAATCCAGCCGTGGATCGGTGGCTTTTTCCTGGTGGGAGTTCTTGCGATATCCGCATTCCCACCCTTCAACGGTTTCGTCAGCGAATGGCTGACCTTGCAAACGCTCTTGCAGAGCGCAACGCTTGCTCCATCCGGGGTCAAAGTCATCTTTGCGCTGTGCGGCGCAGTTCTGGCTCTGACTGCGGCCCTTGCCGTGACCTGTTTTGTGAAGGTCTATGCAATGAGTTTTCTGGGTGTATCTCGGTCAGATGGAAGCGTGCAAAACGGTCGAGTGAATCGCTCCATGCGAGTGGCGATGGGCTTTCTGGCGGTGATTTGCCTGGCTCTTGGGATTTTGCCTACGTACATCATCTCCGTACTTGACCGGCCCGTGAGCGGCTTGATTCATACGACTGCGGCCGGCGCTCTGGTCCCGCCGTTTTTCAAAGCCGGGTCGGGTGAGCTATTACCACCCGCTTTTGTCTCAGAGTTCCATGATTTGGGTGCCCAGACAGGAAGTGGTTTTTTGCCGGGACCGGGATTGGTGGTTCTGCATCGAGGAGGCGCCTCAAACCCTGTGGTTTTCGCAATGTCGACAAGCTATACCGTCGTGGTCCTGATCTGCCTCCTGGGTTTGACATTTCTTCTGGTCCGATGGTGGGGGAAAAACCACGGGGGCGCCGTCCGGAAACCGATATGGGCTGGAGGTCTGCGTCCCTTGCAGCCGGAACTGACATATACCGCAACGGGGTTTTCCAATCCTGTGCGAGTGACTTTCAACGCGATCTTTCATCCTACTGAGGTGGAGGACAGCAGCGAAATGGTGGCGCAACATTTTCGGATGGCCATCAAAAAATTGATTCTGGAGGTCCACTTGCTGGACCGCATTTTCTACAGACCCATTCAAAGAATGACAACGAGGGTGGCGGCCGCGTTTGCCAGAATGCACCATGGGAAGTTAAACGTGTATGTGGCGTATGTTTTGCTCTCTTTGATGGCTGTACTCCTTCTCGGACGCTATTTATGACGCCCCGACTATATCGCGGACCTGGCTCGGACCAGCATTTCGAATCCAAAAATTCGGGGAAGAAAGGGGCCTTAATATGGAGTGACTAAAAATAAGGTGATGGAGTTCGCCCAAACCACCCCCAACTTGGGGTTGATGACTCCTGGTTTCCGAAAGGTGGACAGGAGTCTGCGTGTCTTTGCGCTTGGTCGCGGGGAGCCGTTAACGCGCTCCCTCGCGCCGGAAAACCCAGAGTTCCTCCCCTTTCAAAGCTTCCGACAATCTTAATAGCACTCGATTGGACAAGCGAACGTCGATTTGAGGACCCGGAGCGTGTCTTCGCGTGCCTGGCCAAAACCATTCAACTGCTGCAAAGAAGCGCAATTCCACGAGGGAGGTGGGATGAGATGAATGGACAAGTCCTGTTGTCGAGAGATCAAGCAGTCCTTAGCGGGATTCGTTTTCTGGAGGAGCTTACCGCTGAATATCACCGTCACAGATTTGCTGTAAGGTTCTGGGACGGGACGTTGTGGGGAGATACACAATCGCCGCGCTTCACTCTGGCGATTCGGCACCCCGTTGCTCTGAAAAGAATTCTTTTATCATCGAGCGAATTGGCTTTGGGTGAAGCGTTTATTTACGATGACTTCGATATCGAAGGTAATGTCGAATGTGCCGTCGACTTCGCGGAATTCCTCATGACTCGCAAATCCGGCATCGCGGACAAACTGCGCTACGCCAGTTTCCTCACGAGGCTGCCCGGCGATTCCAACGGAGACCGAGGCAAGTGGAGATTGGACTTGCGCGGGACCGTCCATTCAAAAGAGCGAGACCGCCTGGCGGTAACATTTCATTACAACGTTTCGAATGACTTCTATTCCCTCTGGTTGGATAGGTCGATGGTCTATTCCTGCGCATACTTTGAATCGGTCGAAGATGACATCGAGAAAGCCCAAGCGCAAAAGCTCGACTATATTTGCAGAAAGCTCAGGCTTAAGGGTGGCGAAACTCTCCTTGACCTTGGTTGCGGCTGGGGTGGGCTGCTTATTCACGCGGCAAGGAATTATGGTGTCCGAGGGCTGGGGATCACGCTCAGCGCTCCACAAGCCGAATGGGCGCGTGAAAAAATAGACCAAGCAGGGCTGTCTGACCAATGCAAGGTCGAGGTCTGTGATTATCGTGAGCTGGACTTGAAGCGACAATTTAACAAACTCGTCAGCGTGGGAATGTTTGAGCACGTCGGCGCATCTTTGTTGCCCGAGTACTTCGGGCGAGCCTGGCAGCTATTACGTCCAGGAGGAGTTTTCCTGAATCATGGAATAGGAACATCATCTGCTCTTCATGAAAGTGGTCCGAGCTTTGGCGAGAAGTATGTCTTTCCCGATGGCGAAATCGTTCCTATTAACGTAACACTCCGCGCGGCTGAGGAGGGACAATTCGAAGTAAGGGATGTCGAGAACCTTCGTGAACATTATGTCTTGACGCTTCGACAATGGGTCCGACGGCTTGAAGCAAAAGCCTACGAGGCACGCGCAGTAGTTGGTGACGTGATGTACAGAATATGGCGTTTGTATATGTCGGGCGCGGCTTTTAGGTTCAGTGCTGGCCGATATAATTTGTACCAGGTCCTGCTCAGCAAGCCCGATCGAGGAGACAGTTGCTTACCATTGACGAGAAGGGATTGGTACCGTTAGCAATCGCACTTCAGTCTCGAGTTGATGGTGGCGAAGGAGGCGATCCTGTATTGCGGGTTTTGTGGCGGGCACCAACGGAATCGAGGTTCGACTCGTTTTTGCCTTCCATGGGCCTGTTCGAATGTGATATAAATTAAATTGATTTAGGTGATGGAGTTCGCCCCAAACCACCCGCCACCTCGGGTTGATAACTCCTGGAGGCCGAGAGGCGCTCGGGAGTTTTTGCATTTTTGGCGTCTCACGAGGCAGGGGGTTGACTCTCTCTGGCATAAGGTAGACGCCTTCTTATCCCCTCCTCTTAAAACCTCGGCTCAGAACGGCGAATCTGCGAAGGAGAATATATGGAACATCAGCGATTCGAAGGAGATCGGACGCTTATGCGCATCCATGTCGGGGAATCTGATAGATGGCAGGGCCGGCTTCTTTATCAGGCGATCATCGACCTCTTTCGCAAAGAAGGGTTTTACGGTGCAACGGTTCTTCGTGGCGTGGGAGGATACGGCTCATCGAGCCATTACCATACGGATAAAGTACTCCGTTTGTCGCAGGACCTCCCGATCATCATTGAAGTTGTGGAATATACGGAACGCATTGAGAAGTTATTGCCGAGATTGGATGAAATGGTTGACGGGGGCATGGTGACTCTGGAGAAGGCTCACGTCATCCTCTATCGACCGAAGAAATCTGTTAAGGGTCAACCCGGATAAATTTGCGGGGAATCTCGTCGCATCATCCGACGCCGAGTCATGCGAATACTCATTCTGTCCGACATCCACGGGAACTTCGAAGCTCTATCGGCCATCGATGAAAAATATGACGAACTTTGGGTGTTAGGTGATCTCGTCAACTACGGGCCTGATCCCGGCGCCGTGATCGACTTCATCCGGTCGACGGCAACTCTTGTCGTGTGTGGTAACCACGACTTTTCGATTGGATATAACCAGGACCCACGTTGCTCCCCTCCGTTTCGGGATATGGCGGACGCGACGCGACGATATTCAGACTCTGTTTTGACCTTTGGGCAGAAGCACTATCTACGGCACCTGCCGCCCTACGTCGAGGTAAAACGGCAAGATACAAAGTTCTATTTGTGTCACGCTATGCCTTCTAACCCACTCTATGGTTACTGCGAAGCGGACTCTCCTCAGTGGACTTCCGAGGCGGCGGAGACTGGCGCCGACGTAATTCTAGTGGGCCACACACATATTCCCGCGTTAAGAATGATTGGACAACGTGTCGTTGCGAATCCCGGGAGTTTGGGGCAACCCAAGACAGGGAGGCCAGAAGCTCGATACGCGATATGGGAGAACGGGAAAGTTGAGTTAAAATCACAGTCATATCCCTTCGAGACGACTGCCGCAAAAATTTCCAATCTCCCTATTGATGTTAGGCTTCGGGATGAACTCAAGAGCATCTTGCGAACTGGAGAACTTCCACGCGCGTAACGTTCGTCGAGTGCGTTGGAGTTCTCGGTGCGCCTCTGGCTCTGCCGGGGAGGCAGCCGGAGTTTGACCGTTTCGGAAAGCGGCAGTACGTGGGTTTCACCGGATCGAAAAGAGCCCTCACCCCAACTCCCCGCCCCCTCTTCCCTCTCCCCGGGGGAGAGGGAAGAGGGGAGAAGGGGTGATCGGGTGAGGGGTTCTTCGGCGGTCAGTCCGTCATCTGACGGACAACCAGCGCAAAGCCTCCGGCTTTGCCGGAGCATGGTTACTCTATGAGAAGTGACCCGAATCCGAACTCAGTGACAGCCGCCGCAGTGTCTGGTGAAAAAGCCTTTGCACACTCCGGAGTCAAGGGCGAAACGGACGACACATCCCGACTCCTTCGTTTGGCGGACTTGGGTGAGAAGCTGGGAGCGAGAACGGTTGCAGAAGACAGTCGGGCCTTGGCCGCTCGCGTGTCGGAAGGCAGATTTTACCTTGCTTGCATCGGCCAGTTTAAAAGGGGGAAGTCAACCTTAATCAATGCACTGATAGGTGAGCGCGTTCTGCCTGTCGGATTCGTTCCGGTCACAACCGTTCCCACGATGATCCGGTACGGTCCAGTAAAAAAGGGACGTGTTCAATTTCAGGATTTGTCGTGGCAAGATGTCGCCATCGAAGAACTCGAGCAATATGTTTCAGAAGAACAAAACCCAGAAAACAAGAAGGGAGTGAGGGGGGCTGAGGCCTATGCCCCAAACGTTCTTCTTGCCACCGGAATGTGTCTGGTGGATACGCCGGGATTAGGATCCGTGTGGAAAGGCAATACCGCGGCAACACAAGCTTTCATTCCACATATTGATGCGGCTTTAGTTGTAGTCGGCGCGGACCCTCCACTTGCAGGAGAGGAACTAGCGATGGTGGAGGCTGTAGGCCGACAAGTCCGGGACCTGCTCGTCGTGTTAAATAAGGCGGACCGCACGACCGATGCGGAAAAGGCAGCGGCGGTTGACTTCACACAGAAGCTTCTTGAAAAACGGTTGGGCCGTGCCGTGGGACCTATCTTTGAGATCAGCGCGGCGGAACGTCTTCTCAATCGCGGGCCTGAGCGGGACTGGGGGAAACTTCTAAAGGCGATGGAGCAGCTTGTTCAGGAGTCTGGTCGTCAGATCGTTCACGCTGCATATGAGCGGGGCGTATTACGCCTCAGCGAGCAGTTGCTCGCAATCATCACAGAAGAGCGCGAAGCACTTGAGCGACCTATTGACGAATCGGAGCGGAGAATTGCGCTGATGAAGAAGACGATCTCGGAAGCGGAACGTTCGGTCAGAGAGATCGAGTTCCTCTGGATGGCAGAACAGCGCCACCTCTCCGACCTATTTGTCAGCAGACATAAAGGATTCGTAGCCTCGAGCTGGCCGGCAATAGAAGATGAATTCCATCAGGCTGTGAACAGTGCCAGGGAGAGGTTTGGGCCAGCTTACCGGCGGAGCGTCATGGCGGCGGCCCAAAAGATAGTAGAAATGCACGTAGTTCCCTGGCTGGAGGTCGAGCAGCAGGAGGGTGAAGCGGAATATCGCCGTGCCGCGAGTCGGTTTGTCCAAATGGCCAACGAATTTCTCAAGAATCTTGCGCAAGCACGTATTCCCGAATTGGCACGGTTGCCTCACGCTCTGGACCCAGAAACAGGTTTTCGAAAACGTTCTGAGTTTCAGTTTCGGGATATGATCGAGGTTGCGGCGCCTGCCTCCCCCATACGTTGGCTGGCAGACTTACTTCTCGGTCTGACGGGCCTCCAAGGTGTCATTGAGAAGGACGCCCGCGAGTTCCTGAAGCTGCTTCTTGATGTAAATTGCTCTCGTGTACAGAATGACGTTCTTAATCGCATTCAAGAAAGTCGCAGCCGCTTGGAGGTGGAGGTCCGAAGGCTGCTGCATGAAATCAGCCGCGTTGCGGAGGAGGCACTTGCCCATGTGCGCGAGGCTCGCGCCGCTGGCTCAGCAGGCGTGGCGGCGGCACTTACTCGGCTTGATAATCTGGAAAGAGAGGTTATAGGTTTGCTCGCTCATTAACCACCCTCTCGGCTTTTCAGACAATATGGGCAGCGCTTGGGTCCCGATGTCTTAAGGTGTGCCCGAGATGCCGAGATCCATCAGAATGGCGTTGTGGAAATCTCCCGCACGCAAGTAATTATTGAGATTCACGCAAGAAGTGGCCGGACAGGCAGGGCACGTCAAGCTTCCTTAGTCCGTTCAACGAGATCGCTACGATTTGATTTGCAATCCGCGCTTCCCGACGAGGTGCTCAGCTACACGGCCCAGGACGCCGGGGTGAGTCTGCGTTCCGGCACGAGCGCTCTCTAAAAGGACTATCAGGTTTGCCTTGAGTGCTCTTGCTTCCTTTTTGACAGGCGAAACAATGGTTTCGCGAAGCTCCTCCGGGATCTGATCGAAGAGTCTGCGGGCGTGAGGAATGCATAACCCTGCGTTCTCGCGAAACCATACCTGATATGCGGGAGTTCGTAGCCTTGTCAGAATTTCATCTGACTCCAGTTGCTCACGCTGCTCAACCCACGAACAAATCTCGCAAGTGGACCCATATGATTCTCCTTCCAATGCAAGGTCTAACATGCCTAGCAAAATGTCGGCAGCGGCTTCCGCGTCCACAGATTTGGCAACGAGCCAGGTATGCACGCTGCACAGAGATTGGGGCTTTTGATCGTTCATTTTCTGGATGCAATCCGATTGAAACTTCTTTAGTGCCGTGCAAATGAGGCACCCGCTTTCCTGATTCAGTTCCACTTCATGAAAGGAGTTAGGTCCGTTCTCTGATGTCGTCATAGTCGATCTTCCTTCACGTCACTCTCCGTGGATTGCACTTAAGGCCTTGATTCACCCCGAATGGTTTTCACAATGGTATCTGGGGCATGGACTAAAAACCGGGAGTCGATGGCGATTTTGGTGTGATTGAGGGACGGCAGGAGAAATCGCTCAGCCTGTCGAGCGGAATGATGAGGTTCAGCCATGAGATCGGCCACCAGAGTCCTCAGACCCGGCCGCACCGTTTGGATAACTTGACCTTCCTATGCGGACGACATTGGCGCCCAATGCAGGGCATACCCTTCAAGCCTGGTTTAGTTTTGTAGGAGTTATCAGCCTCAGTCGGAGAGACGGTTGCGTTGGCGAACCCCATCGCCAATGCAATTATACCTCATTCTTGACTCTAAAGTTTGGGAACCACCGGATCGAAAAGAGCCCTCACCCCAACTCCCCTCCCCTTCTCCCCTCTCCCCGGGGGAGAGGGGAGAAGGGGTGATCGGGTGAGGGGTTCTTCGGCGGTCAGTCCGTCATCTGACGGCCAGCCACCGCAAAGCCTCCGGCTTTGCCGAAGGATGATTAGCGGCAGGGCCAGGATTGACCCAACCTGCTTATGGCGTGATAATAAAACCAGGCGTTGGAGTTCGCCGCTAACCGCCCCTTACGGGGAAGATGACTCCTGCCGGGGTAATTTGGAGCAGGGTTGTGGCGATCCCGTCGGTCGACTTATACCCCGTGTTCAAGAATGTCGCTTCGTCGAAAGGGGGTAGAGGTATGGACTCCAACGATTCCCTCAACTGGTCTCAGAGGCTTCATCTCCTCACAAGCTTCAAGTACGTCGACAACCTTTTATCGGAAATCGAGGCAATTCTTTTCAGCTCAAACTCAAAATCGCCCTTTCCAAAATACCGGCCGGATCTGTTGCCAGTGCAGACCAAAGTTGTTCAGGATTACATTGCCCTCATCCGCGCACAGATGATTCAGGTTCTGAAGAGCCAAGGCGTCTCTCCCCCAGGGCCTCGAGTGGGAGCTAATCATGCTATTCGTGTAAACCTGGAGTTCGCTGACATTGCGTTCGATGAATGTCGCCCGACGGCGCTGCGAGGATACGGTGAGGTGCCTGAATCACTCATTCCGGAGGTCTCCGGTCTGGTTGAGGAAATGCGAAGCTTGGTGAAAAAGCTGAGCCGATACTTAACACAGGACCTTCAACAGGATTTCGCAAGGCGCTTGGAGAGACTGGAGGGTACGGGAGACGAGGTGGAACTCCTGAAGGTTCTCGAGAAAATTGTGAATGAGCGTGGTCTGGTCGAGTTCAGGTCTGCGTTGTCCGTCATTCTGGATAAATTTGAGTCAAAAAGTTTTCAAATCGCCGTTTTTGGTCGTGTGAGTTCGGGGAAGTCTTCGTTACTGAACTATATCCTGGAAAAAGATGTCCTACCGGTGGGGGTCAATCCAATCACCGCGATTCCCACGAGAATCCTTCACGGTGCGGAGCCGAAACTTACGGTCGCCTTTTTGGACAAACAACCGGAAATCCTGGAAATTTCCCGACTGCCGGAGTTTGTGAGCGAGCAGTACAATACCGGCAACGCGAAACATGTGACACGTATTATGGTTGAATTACCTTCCAGACGCTTGCAGGAGGGCGTGGTTTTCGTTGACACGCCAGGCTTGGGCTCTTTGGCGACCTCGGGGGCAGCCGAAACCTTGGCTTATCTACCTCAATGCGATCTGGGCGTAGTTTTGGTGGATGCAGGTTCAACTCTAACTCAGGAAGACCTTTCAACCGTGCAAAGCCTGTACGAAGCGGCCATCCCTGCCTTCGTCCTCTTGAGCAAGTCAGACCTGCTGAGCGCCGAAGATCGCGGTCGTTCCACGGAATATATTGCAAGCCATATCAGCTCGCAACTTGGACTGAAAGTTCCGGTTTTTCCGGTCAGCACCAAGGCGGAGCATTCGTTCCTTCTCGACCGTTGGTTTGAAGGCGAAATCCAACCGCTCTGCGAGCGCTATCAGGAAATGGCTCAACGCTCGTTGCGTCGAAAAACAGGCGGATTACGTGATGCTGTCGAGGCTGCGCTGAAAGTTCGATTAGAGACAATTCAAAAGGGACCCAAGAGAGAGAAAGATCTTCTTAAGACCGCAGAGACTCATTTACGCAAAGCGGTGGGTCAGTTCGAGGAAGTCAACACCTGGAGCCTGCGAGCGGGTGACGAAATACGGACCTTGGGATGGATTGGGCTGTCTCGCGCTGCGGGCGAGATCGCGGAGGCTTGGTCGAACGGGACAGCGAAAACGGGGGAGCCACAGGAGACCGTTTGCCGGTGTCTCGCAGGGATTGCAACCGAGACGGCAACCCAGATTTTCCGTAGAATGAATGAGCTTGCTCGGGATCTTTCGTATGCTCTTACTGCGGCTGCGGGTGCCCTGGAAGTGAAGGACGCGCCGCGCGAGGAGGACCTTATTTCGGTTGTCAAAGAGATGCCAAGACTGGACTCAGGAGGTTTGGAGGTTACGCTACAGCGGGATTTTTTGGCATTCCTTGGCAAGGCATTCATGAGCCGGCGAATTGAGCAAAAGCTACGGCGCCAAATTGGCGCAAGCGTTGATAAGGCATTCGAGCGATATGGGAGGATGATGCAATCCTGGACCCAAAGGACCTTGGCTGAACTGCATCGGCAATTCGACGCTCACGCCGATAGTTATCGGGCACTCATCGAGCGTTTGACGGGTTCGCCAAAGGTGGGACCGGAAGATACGGATTCAATCCGGCGAGATATTGCGACGCTGACGCAGTTTCGTTCAGAAGAGCCTGTTGGTGCCGCTGAATAAGTAGTTAGAGAGCGCACCCAGAACGGAAGCTGCTGCAAGTAAGTGCGTCATTCCTGGTGATTGCACGTCATGCGCAAGGGCATGAACAAGGACACAGATATTCTGAAATCTGAATCACTTTCCACGATGGCGAACGCTAAGGGTAGGTGGGTGGGTTTTCAACAATCGCATTACAGGACGGGCTGGCAAAAGGCGGATGTTTGCTCTGTCAGGCCCTGCACCAATAGAAGCGATTGAAACGATGTGCGATGATTTTGCGAACTTACTGAATCTTGCAAAATATAGTGACAATAATTTTCTGTAGCGGCGCTCGATGAGCGTCGAAAATCCGGCGGTCGTAGACCGCCGTTACAACAGCGGTTGTCACTATACTTTGCAAGATTCAGTAAGGCAGACCTTCAGGCGGAATCACCTGAACCTCTTGGACGGTAATGAGGCGCCTTCCAGCCATG
>JASHTO010000584.1 GCA_030040515.1 Terriglobia bacterium | reverse complement strand
GGGCAGAAGAACATTGGGCTGGTGGAGAATTTCAAGTACTTTCCGAATCAGGAATACCCCGACGGCGCCTCGGTTCAGACCTGGAATGACGGGCCGGGGACGATTTCGCGCGGACCCTTCAATCAAACCCTGGAGAACGACCTGAAGAAGACGCCGTACTTCCTGGAATCCGAAGGCATGAGCCCCTACGCCGACCTGTGGCCGGGCGAAGAATACTCGTACCCGATTTACTGGTCGCTGGCGCGCGTACCGAATCCCGTGGCCGGCGACCCGAGCTCGGGTGGAATCGCCAGCGAAGCGTTTTCCGCTGAGCTTAGAGGTGCGAACGCCACCTTGAAGGGAACGTTCGGTGTTTTTGCGCCAGGAACCTTGCAAGCGGAGTTCTTCAGCGCCAAGGGCGAGGAGTTGGGCCGTGTCACGCTTCAGTCCGTTGATCCGCGTGAAGTGGTGCGCCTCGATAAGACCGTGCCGTGTCCCGCTGACGCTTTTCGAGTGAGCCTTTCTTCGCACGACCGTGACGGCGAGAATCGCGGATTCTTGGGAAATTTTATCCTGCGGCCTAGGCAGAGGTAGGTGGTAGGTCGTAGATGGGGGAGGCATGAACTATGGCGAAGGCTAAGCAAATCACCGCGTGGGTTGAAAGCAAGCCGGGTGAACTTGGACGCGTTGCGGAAGCGCTCGGCAAAGCCAAAATCAACATTACGGCGGTCACGTGCTGGAGCGCCGGAAGTGAAAGCCCGATTCATCTTATTGTCGACAGCCCCGCGAAGGCCAAGAAAGTTCTTCTCGAACTCGGCGTGCGCGTGACGGAGGAAGAGGTTCTCCGCATCACTTTGCCGAATAAGTCGGGCGCGCTGGGCGACGTGGGCGCTCGATTGGGCGCAGGGAACAATAATATCGAATACACCTATGCGACCATTCCTGAAGGCGGAAAGAAAGCGGACCTGATTCTGTCCGTTTCTGACCTAGTGGGGGCGTCCAAGGCCCTTCGAGGTATGGGCTGATTGAAAAAGATCGTCTCACTGCCCTCATCTTAAACTCCAAAGGGATACCGCCCCATTTCCAGCGCGCGGTCGGCAAGCTGTCTCTTCAATCCGATTGAATCGGGCGGAGTGCGCTTCAGGAATCTTCGCAGGACGGAGAGATTCGTGCGCAGCGTGTCGCCTTCCGCGATGCGCGCTAGGCCGCGGCGAGCTTCCGTCTCGATGCGATCGGCGGCTTCGCTGATACAGGCACGGGCTGCGGCAGTCGCCACTCCGGCGGCATCGGCAGGCGCCTTGGCAGATAATTTCAACGTTCGCAGCAGAGCACTCTCCATAGCATAAACGGCCATCACCAGGTTGCTGATCACTCCCACTACTTCCTGCTCATGCTCGAGCGCCTGCATGTAGCGCTGCACGGCGCTTCCAGCAACCAGCAGCACGACTTTCCTCGCGCCCTGCACCAGCTTTGCTTCTTCGGCGAGAGGGGAGTCGTCATCGGTTTCATCCAGCGGCGACATCCCCAGAATTTCGTCGGCGAGTTTTTGCGCGGCGATCATCAGCGGCAACTGGCCTTTCATCGAGCGCTTCATCAGCATGTTGGTAATGAGCAGGCGGTTGATCTCGTTGGTGCCTTCGAAAATTCGATTGACGCGCTGATCGCGATAAGTGCGCTCCACGCCGTACCCCTGGCAGAAACCGTACCCGCCGAAGATTTGCACCGCTTCGTCCGCCATAAAATCCAGCGTCTCCGTCCCCATCACTTTCAGGATGGAGCACTCGACGGCATACTCTTCCAGCGCTTCGAGAATTTGCTTCGCCGCCGCGGCCGCGCCCCGGTCAATTCCTTTGAGCATGCCATCGATCATGCCGCTGGTGCGGTAAGACATGCTCTCGAGCGCGTAGATTTGCGCCACCATTTCGCCGAGCTTTTCCTTGATCATCCCGAAGTCCGCGATTTTTCCCCCGAACGCATCGCGCTCCTTGGCCCACTTGAGCGCGTCGGCCAGCAAATACTTGCACCCGCCTACGCATCCCGCGCCCAGCCGGTGGCGGCCCATGTTCAGAATGTTGAAGGCGATCAAGTGCCCCTTGCCGACCTCGCCAAGCACGTTCTCGATGGGCACCGGAACATTTTCAAGATTGAGCGGCGTGGTAGAGGAGCCGCGAATTCCCATCTTGTGCTCTTCCACCCCGGGCGCAACGCCCGCGAAGGTGCGCTCGACAATAAAGGCGGTGAATTTTTCTCCATCCACCCTGGCAAACACCGTGTAAACATCCGCGATGCCGCCGTTAGTGACCCACATTTTGGTGCCATTCAACAGGTAATGTTTGCCGTCGGGGGCAAGCGTGGCTCGCGTCTTGCAATGCAGAGCGTCGGAGGCGGACGTCGCCTCGCTCAGGCTGTACGCGCCCACCCACTCGGCGCTCGCGAGCTTGGGCAGGTACTTGGCCTTCTGCTCCTCCGTGCCGAAAAAGGTGATGGGCAGAATTCCGATGCCGGCCTGTGCGCCAATCGTGGTGGCCCAGGCGCCGTCGCGCGCCATTTCCTCCGCGACGAGTGTGGAAGAGATTTTGTCAATCTCCAGGCCGCCGAATCGCTGCGGCACGTCGGTGGCGCAGAAGCCGAGCTCAGCCGCTTTCTTCAAAAGCTCGCGCAGCAGGCCGGGCTTCTTCTCCTCGATTTCGTTCAGGCGGGGCACAATTTCTTTCTCAATGAATTCCTGTGCCGTCTGCGCGATCAGGCGATGCTCTTCCGTCAGATCCTCGGGCGTAAACACTTCTTCCGGGGGACGCGATTCGATAAGAAAGCTGCCCCCTTTGATGTGTTGCCCGACTTCTGCCGCAGCTCGCGCCATGTTGATCCTCCTTACTCTCGAGCGGGCGGCTCAAGCACCCGCGGGAGGCTGCCACAGCTCAATGCGATTGCCCTCGGGATCCATGATCCAGGCAAATCGCCCGTAAGGGGCGTCTTCGCGGTGCGGGTCGATCTCCACGCCCTCTTCTTTCAGCACCTTCAGCAGGCCATCGAGATCAGCGACGCAGAAGTTCATCATGAAATCCGTACGGCTGGGCTCAAAATACTTCGTCAATTTGGGAAAGATCGCCCAAACCGTGCGACCGTCTTTTGCATGCTCGTGCATCTCGCGCCAGATAAAGGAGACGGCACCTTCCGGACCGCGTTTTATCCCCAGATGCCTTTCATACCAGACGTAGAGCGCCTCGGGGTCCTGCGCTTTGAAGAACAGCCTGCCGAAACCAGTCACTCTCTGCATATCCACTCTCCTCTGCGCTCAATGGAAAGATTTCACTGCTCATTGCAGATTAGCGAAAATTCCAGCCGCGCCCATTCCTCCGCCCACGCACATGGTCACCATACCGTAGTGAGCGTTGCGGCGCTTCATCTCGCCGAGCAGCGTGGCTGTGAGCTTCGCCCCCGTGCAGCCGAGCGGATGACCGAGGGCGATGGCGCCGCCGTTCACGTTGGTTTTTTCCGCGTCGAGTCCGGCCAGCTTGATGACGGTAAGCGCCTGGGCGGCGAATGCTTCGTTTAATTCGATCAGATCGATCTCCGCAAGCTTCAGCCCCGCGAGTTTCAGCGCCTTGGGAATGGCGAAAACCGGTCCCGCGCCCATTTCCTCCGGGGGGCAACCGGCAGTCGCGTAGCTCACGAAGCGGGCGAGCAGCTTCAAACCCAGCGCTTCAGCGCGATCGAGCGACATCACCACCGCGGCAGCCGCGCCATCGCTCATTTGCGAGGCATTGCCCGCCGTCACGGTTCCGCGAGCATGAAACGCCGGCTTAAGTTTTGCCAACGCCTCCATTGAGGTCTCGCGCCGCGGGCCTTCGTCCGTCTCGAACCTGATCTTGCGCGTCTGCGGCTTGGTCCCGCCGTTCAGGCTGACATCGACGACATCAAGAGGAGCGATCTCGTCGCGAAATTTTCCCTGCTCGATGGCGGCAATTGCGCGCTGATGGCTGCGCAGCGAGAATTGGTCCTGAGCCTCACGCGCAATCTGATATTTCGCCGCCAGATTTTCCGCCGTCAAGCCCATGCTCAGATAAGTGTCGGGATAGTGGTCCATCAGGTAGGGGTTCGGCGAGAAGTGGTAACCGCCCATGGGAATCATGCTCATGGTTTCCGTGCCGCCGGCGACGATCACTGCCGCCGAGCCCGCCCGGATGCGCTCGGAAGCCAGCGCAATCGATTGCAGGCCGGAAGAACAAAAGCGGTTGATGGTCATCGCTGAGGTCGTGACCGGAAGCCCCGCGCGCAACGCCGCGATGCGCGCCACGTTGTTGCCTTGCTCCGCCTCAGGCATCGCGCAGCCCAGAATCACGTCCTCCACTTCCGCCGGGTCGAGCGCGGGCACGCGGCGCAGCGCTTCCTGAATCACCGCCGCTGCCATGTCATCCGGCCGCGTCGAGCGCAAAACTCCGCGCGGAGCCTTGCCCACCGCCGTGCGCGCGATCGATACGATCACCGCTTCTTTCATGGCCGTTCTCCTGAAGTTGGGATGAGGGCGAGGTCTGCTAAGTTGTCAGTCCTCAGTTTTCAGTCAGGACCTTTTGTAGCGGGTGTCCCCACCCGCGGAATGTTTGCTAGTGCAAATTCGCGGGTGCGGACACCCGCTACAACCTTCAATTCCTCAGTGGCTTACCCTTTTTCAACATGAATTGAATTCGCTCCAAGGTTTTCTTCTGCCCGCAGAGGCTGACGAACGCCTCGCGTTCGAGGTCGAGCAGATATTGTTCGGAAACCAGTTGCGGTGAGGTGAACTCACCGCCGCCGGAGAGGACTTTGGCGAGCCGCGTGCCCACCACCAGGTCGTAATCGGAAATGTATTCAGCGCGGCGCATCAAGTGGAGGCCGAGCTTCATCTTGGCGAAGGCGGGCTGGCCGAGGGCTCGAATATCGGTGCGCGGCTGGGGAGCGCGATAACCCAGGCGGACCAGGTCGAGCGCCACCTGCTTGGCGTCGGCAATCAATCGGTCGCGATTCATGCTGATGGAATCGCGCGCGGTGAGGTAATCCAGCTTGCGCGCATCGTCAGCGCTCGTCGAGGCTTTTGCCATCCCGAGGTTCACGAAGACTTCTTTGACGTAGGTGAAGGGATCGGCATCGGGGTCGGCGGGAACGCTGTCCAGCGCGCGCAGCAGCATCTCCTTGGTACCGCCGCCCGCGGGGATCAGGCCGACTCCCGTTTCCACCAAGCCCATATAAGTCTCTGCGGAGGCGCGCACGCGGGCGGCGTGCAGGCAAATCTCCGCTCCACCGCCCAGCGTCATTCCGAAGGGCGCGGCCACCACCGGCTTGGCTGCGTATTTCAACGCCATGGTGGCGTTCTGAAACGACCGCACGGCATGATGAATTTCGTCCCAGTCGCCTTCCTGAATGGCAGTGAGGATCAGCATCAGGTTGAAGCCCACGCAGAAATTGGCAGCTTGGTTCCCGATGACCATCGCGTCGAAATTTTCGTCCAGAGCCTTCAGTCCCGCGTGAATCATCTGGACTGTGTCGCCACCCAGGGTGTTCATCTTGGAGTGGAATTCCAGGCACACCACGCCATCGCCCAAATCAATCAGGCTCGCGCCCGCATTTCGCTTCACTTCCTTCTGGCGCGCCTTGAGCTCGGGGAGCAACACAACCCCCGGCCGCTCGGGCATTGTGCGATAACCGGCAGACGCCCAGTCAAAATACGAAGTCGTCCCTCCGTCGCGGATGTAAAACGATTTGCCCACTGAAGCGCGAAGTTTTTCCACGAGCGGGGGCAGAGGCAGGTTTTCTTTCGTCCAATCTTCGGCAGTGCGCTCGATGTCCCAGGCGTCCCACAACTCGAAGGGCCCCATCTCCCAGCCAAATCCCCACTTCATGGCGTTGTCGATGGAGACAATGTGGTCAGAGATCTCCGGCACGCGCATGGCGGCGTAATGAAAAGTGGCGGAAAACAGCTTGCGATAGAACTGCCCGGCGCGGTCGGGCGCGGCAAAGAGCATTTTGACCCGCTCGCGAAGGTCGTCCACATTTCGCGCCATGTCGAGCGACGGAAACGCTGCGCGCTTTCGGGCGCGGTACTCGAACGTGGCGAGATCGAGTGTCAGAATTTCACTCTCGCCCTTATCTTTGACCTTTTTATAAAAGCCCTTGCCGGTTTTGTCGCCCAGCAGGCCGCGCTGAGTCATCTGCTCGACAAAACCCGGGACTTCGAACCGCGAGCGACGCTCGTCCTGCGGTAACGAATCGCGGAGATTCTTCACCACGCGCGCCAAAACGTCGAGACCCACAATATCCAACGTGCGGAACGTGGCGGATTTGGGCATGCCCAGCGCCGGGCCGGTGAGCGCGTCAATTTCTTCAATGGTATAACCGTCTTCCTGCATGATGCGCAGCGCATAAAGCGTGCCGAAGGTACCAATGCGATTAGCAATGAAGTTCGGCGTGTCTTTTGCCACCACGATTCCCTTGCCGAGAACGCGATCGCCGAAGCGCGAAATTGCTTCCATCACCTCTCGATGTGTATCGGAAGTGGGAATGATCTCGAGCAGATGCAGGTAGCGAGGGGGGTTGAAGAAGTGCGTACCCAGAAAGTGCCGGCGGAAATCGTCTCTGAATCCCGCGCAAATCGAGGCGATGGAAATTCCAGAAGTGTTAGAACTGACGATCGCGCCGGGCGAGCGTACCGCTTGAACCTTTTCCATGAGCGCGCGCTTGACGGCGAGGTCCTCAGTGATGGCTTCGATGATCCAATCGCAATCCTTGAGCGCGGCCAGATCGTCTTCAAAGTTTCCGAGGGTTATCAATTGCGCTGATTCGGGGCTGAAAAAAGCTGCGGGACGCGATTTGAGCGCTGCGTCCAGACCCGCCCGCGCGATTCGGTTGCGAACGGGCGGCGAGGCGAGCGTCAATCCCTTCGTCTGTTCCTCACGTGTCAACGCATTTGGAACGATGTCAAGCAGCCGGCAAGGGACGGCAGCGTTGGCGAAATGAGCGGCGATACGCGCGCCCATCGTCCCAGCCCCCAGAACCGCCACTTTGCGGATGTCGCGCACGCATTGCCCCCAAAACCTTGATGCCGAAGATGAGGTCATTATCAGGGATGCATCTGGGGCGGTCAAGCGGCGCCTGTAGCGCGCGTGTCTCTGATTTCAGGAGTCCAAGTGTCCGACCCCGCCCGCGACGGATCCGCGGCTGGGGGGCCGTAAGCTGACGGACGCTACAACTCTCTTTGGGTCAGCGCCCCGGGCGTGTAATGCCGAGCTTGGCCATCCGCGATTGAAGGGTAGTACGTTTCATGCCGAGACGGGCAGCCGCGCCGTTGACTCCGGCGATGACCCAGTGGGTATCGTGCAGGGCGCGCAGGATGTGTTCGCGCTCCGCGGCCTCGAGTGTCACCGGGGATGCGGCTGAAGGCTCGCCGAACGGGCGATTTTCCGGCAGGGGGACGTGCAGGGTCGGCCCGCGCGAGAGAATGACCGCGCGCTCAATCAGATTCTCGAGTTCGCGCACGTTCCCCGGCCAGGGATAGTGGGTTAGGGCTTCCATTTCCTCGCTGGGAATGGTTTCGATGCGGCGGTCCATTCGACGCGCGTGTTTTTGCGCGAAATAACGGACCAGCAGGGGAATATCCCCGGCGCGCTCGCGCAGCGGAGGGACGAGGATGGGGAAAACGTTCAGGCGGTAGTAGAGGTCGCTGCGGAAAAGTCGGTCCTCCACCATGCGGGTCAGGTCGCGATTGGTGGCGGCCACCACGCGCACGTCCACGTGCTGGGTGCGGGTGCTGCCCAGCCGTTCAAATTCCTTTTCCTGAAGCACGCGCAGCAGTTTGGGCTGAAGCTCCAGGGGAATATCGCCAACCTCGTCGAGAAACAGCGTACCGCGGTGGGCTAGCTCAAACCGCCCCATTTTCTGCGCGATGGCGCCGGTAA
>JASHTO010000053.1 GCA_030040515.1 Terriglobia bacterium | reverse complement strand
TCTCCCTTCATTCCCCATTGTGCGGCAAGCCTCCCATGCCACTCACCCCGTAGCTGACCCTGTTGGCTGTAGTAACTCTGCTCTGTGTTGGTGAATTCCTTCGCGTGGTAGGCTTGCGCTTGCCCCGCGCTCAAGGGTTTCGAAATCGTCAGCATGATGACCCCCGGTTACTCAAAATACGTTCTTCCCTGGCCCGGCGGGTGGGTTTGGTCCTTTGGTCGGGCAGGCTCGTCGCTGCGGCGGGCCTTACTGGGTTCTGGGCGGGCAGGAAACATGGAGGCACACTTACGGGGAATGAATCCTTCCGCAATGATTGGCAGGTCTTGTCTGGCAACCGTAAGGGGAACTATGAAGTTCCCGGACTTCAAGTAGCCCTTTCGTTCCGGCAGGCCACGAATCGCCGATGCGTTCACGACGTGCCTGCTGATCCGCTCTACGACATCCATCTTAGGGCCAACCTTGCTGGGTCTCCAGCGCTCGATTTCCTGTACTCCCAAGTATTGGCCAGCCCATTCCGTTGCTGCGCGCTCCTTCGTCTTGAAGACCAAGACTGTGGCGGGCATCGTCAACAACTTCTCGCCGATATGTCCGTAAATGGTTTCGAGTTGAGCTTTGTCCTCTAAGCCCAACACAATTGAAGTCTCGGCCTTGCGTATCTGAGTGAGCGCCGTCTCCAATTGCGACAAGTGCTGCAACAGCGCGACTTCATCTAAAACCAACCATACCCGGCGAGTTGCATGGTCGTCAGGTTGATTCAGCAACCGCAAGATCAACAAGTCCAGCCACAGATTGTGAAGGGGCTTTAATGCCTCTCGTGTCTCGGGCGTGCTGGTCAGAAAAATCCATCCCTGCCTCCCCTTGACCCATTCGCGCGCTGTCCAGCGCCGTTCGAAATCCTTCTTTGTCTTGAGACACCGCAAGATATCGGCGACGTTGTTCATGGTCGAAAGCACACTTTCACGCTCTCGCGGTGCAATCTGGCGAATCGTCGCTGCATAAGGCGTCCCCACAATCCACTTGTCGATCTCACTCGGGTTCGACATGCACTGGACCAGTTGGTCCGGCGTGGGATGGAAGCGCAGCAAGTGCGCAAATAGTTTCCGCACGCGGTGCAAATAGACCGATGTCTTTCTCGGTTGATCGGGAAAGAGCGCGTTGGCAATCGTCAACGCCTCGGCGTCGTGCTGCACTTCGTCACCTGGGTTCCAGTATGGCGCTCGCCCGTCCAGTGGGTTCAGAATGAGGTCGCCTCGACGGGGATCGTAGAGGCGGCGAATATATTCCAAAGTGGGATCGTAGATGATGGCAGTGTGACCGGCATCGCGCGCCTGGATCATCACTTGCTTAATAGCGATGGTTTTCCCAGACTCCCTTGTGCCCATGAGCAAGAGGTGCCGCGTTTCGTCCTTGCGGGGGATTCGCAGCATCGGCGCACCGGAAAAGGTCGCAAACAACTTCTCCCCAAGCGAAAGTGGTTCCTCGACTGCGAACCCTATACCATCTGTACCGCCTCGTTCGTTCCGTTTGCGGTTGAACTCATCTCTCGTGACGACGAGTGGCCCACGGACCAGTCTCCCTCGCCGCCTTATGGCGGTGGCCCGCATGTCGCGGGCAATGCCTACACAAAGACCCAGCAATAGAACCCACATGCCTTTGTAGCAGGCAGGCTGCAATACGTCCCACCACGACTGACCTTGAAACACCCCATGCCGAAGCATTTCGTACAGATAATCGTTATCCAGCCTCAGTTCGTGCCACTCGATGCGCACAGCCCCATCTTTTTCCGCCAATTCAGTAAGGGCTAGTCCCGGCAATCCGTTCGGTGATGACGTGGCCAAAACCTCCCCGATGCCGGCGAAGCGCGGGCCTAGCTTGCGGTCAATGATAATGGGCAGGGTGTAGTCACCCGTCTGAGACACAACACGCAAGACCGCCGCCGTCAGGTAGGTCTTGAGATAGAGCCGCTCGACAAAGGGTAAGTCACGCTTGTATTGAAATCCGATGAACGCTCCTGTGCTCAAGATCGCGATCACCATCGCGACAACCACACCAATCGGCCTATCACTTGGCCAATTGGGGCCGAATTCCAGATTGCCTGATTCCCCATCCATCTCGGCCACCTCTATCCGCCAGAGCTGCGCTGCTGCAAGCGCTGCAATGCCTTCTTCAACTTCTCTGCATCTGCCCGATCAATCAGCTTCATCATTTCGGCCTGGGAAATGTCTGCTCCATTGGCCAACGAAAAAACTACGTTCAACACGATGGTTCGTAGTGCCAGGACCTCCGACACGATGGTCTGCTCGGCTTGCGTGGGCGTGTGGGTCTGAACCTTTTCAAGCAGAACATCGCGAGCCCATTCGCCCAGAGATTTGCCTTCCGAATCCGCCATCGTTTGCAGGCGGACAAAGTCGGCCTCGGTGACGCGAACGCCGATGCTTCTTGTGCGGTAATGACTGCGGTCAAACATGAAGTTTGTTCACGCTTCGAAGTCAATCGAGGGCGCCAAAATGGGCAAAAAGAGCGGATCGGAGCAAGATCGCATATGGAATCGGCTGGTGCGCAACCGGCTGGGGACAAACAAGTTCACGTACGGAAACGTATGCTCGCATACGCCAACCTGGAAGGGGTGACGTGTCAAAGCAACAGCCGGTGCGCAGCACCGCATGCCCGAATCGGGATCAAAACTCGCCATATTGCAGCGACAACTCCGTCAACGTCGGTTTCAACTCCGGGAGATTCATGCCCTTTCGAAACAGCTCCTTCACCTCGGCCAACTCCGCGGGGCTGAACTCCACCAGCACGCCCTTGCTGTGCTCGCGAAAATAGTATTTCGAGACTCCCTCTGCTTTGCGGCGATGCGGTGGTATCAACGTGTCGGTGTGGCCGAAGAAATGCCGGCCATTCCACGTCATGCTCTCACCAAGTTTTTCCACCATCGCCTGAAACTCGCGAATTTGGGGGTAGGGTCCGAGCGAATACGCAACGCGGTGGCGCTTCAGGGACAGCAGCATGTGCAACTCGCCTTCCTGGCTCACCACGCTGGACAAATCAAACTCCCCTACATGCACCATGGTTGGGTCGGGAGGTGGGACCTCCAAGGTCTCCCATGGCTTTCGATCCCGGCGAATGGGTGTTCGCTCGGTCAGCCAGTGGCCACGCGCGGCGAGTAGAAACAAACGTGGCAGGAAGGGTGCCAAGGCGCGATTCATTTTGTCAGCACCTTTTAGCCGGTCGTCGCGTAGCGCCACGGAGAGATTCCGCGCGGCGAATCCAGGTC
>JASHTO010000583.1 GCA_030040515.1 Terriglobia bacterium | reverse complement strand
TTACTCTCCTTGATTGCGTGGTGTCCCCCTGATGCGAAGGTTGCTGCGCGCGCCATCCTGTTTGCGCCAAACCAGCAGCCCCAGGATATTTTTGCACATTCCCAGCCAAAGCGGCAAGGAGTTGGAGCGGGCGGGGCTGCGACACGTAGGGGCAATCCTCGCGGTTGCCCGCAGGGCGGCCACGAGGGCCTCCCCTACATGCCGACGTTTTCATACCTTCGGATGCCCGTGTCCCAATGAATCGCGGCCGCAAAAAAGCCTTGACTCTGACGCAACGTCAGGGCGGATCATCTTCACGGAGGCAATTTTGAAAACGAACACCAAAGGTTGGTACCGGGCTCACGAGTTCGCCCAATTGGCGGGCGTAACGGTTCGGACCTTGCACTATTACGACCGCATCGGCCTGCTGAAACCCGGCACGCGCACGGCCAGCGGATACCGGCAGTACACCGAGCGCGACCTTGCGCGCCTGGAACAGATCGTGGTGCTGAAATTTCTGGGATCGCCCCTCAAGGAGATTCGTGACCTGCTCCGCGACGAGACGGCCTTATTCGACGCGCTGCGAAGGCAGCGGATTGTGCTGGCGGAAAAACGTCGGCGGCTCGACCGCGCCATCACGGCGATCGAAAAGGCCGCGCGGTCGATTCGCTCGCGGCGCGGGCCGGATTGGAATCTGTTTACACAAATCATCAAGGAGATCGAAATGCAAACCAACTCAGATTGGACGAAGGAGTATTACAGCAAGGAAGCCCAGGCAAAGGTGGAGGCGCGCAAGCACCTGTGGTCGCCGGAATTGCAGGAGCGCGTCAGCAAAGAGTGGGCCCAGCTCTTCAAGGATGTTGAAGCCGCACTCGGTGAGGATCCGGCAGGCGAGAAGGCGCAAGCCCTTGCCGCGCGCTGGAAGAAGCTGGTGGGAGAGTTCACCGGCGGTGACCCGGAAATCCAGAAAGGTCTGAATAAGATGTGGTCCGACCGCGCCAACTGGCCGCAGGGACCCCAGCAGAACTTTCAGATGAAGCCGGAGGTCCAGGACTTCATCATGGCCGCCATGAAGTGCAAGGGCGCGGCCCGCTGAAAGGTATGGTTTGCTTTCCGGCCATGGACCGAAAAGGACAGAGCCTTCGTCCCCAACCATGCGGGCGAGTTCTCTGCGACGGGTCTCGCCCATCCGAGTGGCGCGTCATCCACTTAGGACACCGCTTAGCGGCCACGGAGGGGACTATCCCGAGCCAAAGCGATCAGCGTTGGGCGATGATTCGAGAACGGATATGCCAGAACCAGAACAGTGCCGCCAAAGCTCCAATGCCGGCGATATCCAGGGTGCTAGCAGGGCCCGCTCGGTCCGGGATGACTCCAAGCCGGATCAAAATTATCGCCGTTTCCCCTGCACTTACGAAAATCGCCCAGACGAGGGGTAGGTTCCGCCTGGCTGGTCGAATGATGTACATCAGCAAGAAATATGCGGCTATGGACCAGTCCACAATTCTGCCGCCCCAGGTATGGGGCGCGCCCAGCCATGCGCCTAGCTCCCTGCTGACTAGAGGTACGAGTGGCCACAGGGCGAAAAACAGGGCCATGGCAAGCCACCCCCTCCGCGAGCCTAATTCCCATCCGATGCGCTGCATTTCGCGCTTCTCTTTTTCAGCGTCGGGCGATGGCACCGCCACACCTCGCAGACTTTCCAACGGCTTCGCCGCAGCACGGGCCACGCGCTCGAAATCGGGGCTTTCGCGGAAGAAGTCTTCGACCAGGCGGCGCGTATCCTCGCTCGCGTCGCCGGCAAAGTAGAGCGGCAGCAGATCGGTAATAACATCGCGTGTCACATTCATGTCTTGTCTCCCTGGGAACCTGAATCGCGTCGCGCGGGGTCGCGAGCGTGCATCAGCTTCGCTCGCGCACGATGAACTTTCACCTTTGCGGCGTTGACGGAAATATCCAGAGCGGTGGCGATCTCCTCGTACGGCATATCGTCGAGAACGCGCATGAGCAATATTGTCCGATCCACTTCGGGCAACTGCTGGAGCGCCGCGAGCACCTCACCCATTTCCTGCTGCTGTTCCAACCGCGCGTGCGTGCTGATACTGACATCCGCCTGGTCTCCGTCAAGTTCGTCAAATCGCCGCCAGCGTCGTTGCAAATCGCGATGGGCATTCCGCGCGACCGTGAAAAGGAAACTTTTCACCGTCGGCTGACGAATCCGCTCGTGCGCCTGGAGGGCGTGCAGGAAAGTGTCGGCGGTGATGTCGTCAGCCATGGCTGGGTCGCCGCACAGGAACAAAGCGAACCGCCGGACGGTGGGGGCGTACTTCCTGTAGAAGCTCTCGAAGTCCATCGCAATCTTTGTCTCACGGAATACGCAGCAGCTGCCAAAAAGTTACACCCAATCGCAGGGCTTCGGACGGTAGGTTGGTTAGCAGTTGGTTGACCGCGTGGAAACAATCCCCGCAATCTAGTGTCGAGGAGTCGGGGAGCAGTGAGCTTCTTTCTGCCTCAGTTCACCGCTGTGCCAGGACCTTTCCAAATCCCCGAGTATTTGGGCTCCATCCTTACCCACATTGAAAATGCTGCCCTGGGCTTGGCATTGGGCCACGCCAGCCCGCCGCTCGTGGTATCCTTATGGTGTGCAGGGCTCCCGAAGCCCGGCGTGAGGTGGAGTAATGACGACGCATCGAATCCAAATCGATCCTGCTGTGATGATGGGCAAGCCTGTGATCCACGGTACGCGCATTACGGTGGAGTTGATTCTGCGCAAGCTTGCCGAGGGAGCCACCGAGGCCGAACTCTTGGAGGACTATCCTCACCTCGCGCCCGAGGACATTCGGGCGGCGATTGCCTACGGCGCGGCGAGCGTAGCCCATGAGGAAGTGGTGCTGCTTTCTGACGCTCCTGCTGCGAAATAACCCCCAACGATGAAGTTCCTGGCTGACGAAAGTTGTGCGGGAGCCGTTATTCGCGCCCTTCGCGATGCAGGCCACGACGTGACGGCGATTGCCGAAATCGCTGCTGGTGCGGCCGATGAAGTGGTAATGGGTCGCGCGTTGGACGAGCGCCGCATCCTGATTACGGAAGACTCCGACTTCGGCGAATTGGTGCATGCACGCGGGCACTCCGCTGCGGGACTAATCCTCTTAAGGTTCCCGAATAGCGTGCGGGCAGCCAAACCCCGATCCGTGGTTGAGGCAGTAGCCAAATTGGGCGAGCGCCTGTCGGACCGTTTCACGGTTGTGGAACCGGGGCGAGTCCGCATCGCCAACAGACCCCCCGAGTAAGATTTGGATGGCGCGCCGACTGGCAGCCGCTACTTCACAAACGTAACCGCGCCTTCCGATGCTGATGAAACCAGCGCGGCGTATTTCGCAAAAACTCCGCGCTTGTAACGAGGTTCAGGAGCTTTCCACGCGGCCATGCGCGCCTTGATCTCGGCGTCGGGAACCTCCATTTCCAGCTTTCGCTTTTCCACATCGAAGACCACCGTGTCGCCGTTTCTGAGTGCGGCAATCGGCCCTCCGCGCGCCGCTTCCGGCGCGACGTGGCCCACCATCAAGCCGTGGGTGGCGCCGCTGAAGCGCCCGTCGGTGAGCAGAGCCACGGATTCGCCCAAACCCGCGCCCACCAGCGCCCCGGTAACGTCGAGCATCTCGCGCATGCCGGGGCCTCCGCGCGGGCCCTCATAGCGGATCACCACTACGTCTCCGGCTTTGATGCTGCCGCTGGTGGTGGCGCGCATGGCGTCCTCTTCGCAATCGAAAACGCGGGCAGGGCCGCGGTGTTTCAGGTGCTCGAGGCCCGCCACTTTCAGCACGCAGCCCTCCGGCGCGAGGTTTCCTTTCAGGATTACGAGGCCGCCCGTTTTCCGGATGGGGTCAGAGGCCGTGCGCACCACTGCTTGTCCCGGAGTTTCCTTAACACGCGCGGTTTCCTCCGCAATGGTCTTGCCCGTCACGGTTTTTTGCGAGCCGTCGAGCAGGCCGGCATCGAGCAACTTCTTGGCGATAAGCGGAATGCCGCCGGGCTGATGACGGACGCGGAGCTCAAGGACTTGGAGGA
>JASHTO010000052.1 GCA_030040515.1 Terriglobia bacterium | reverse complement strand
TTCGATTCCCAAGCGAACGTTCTTGAGGCCCACTTCACCGGGTATCGAGTAGCGCCGGGTCTGGGGATCGAATTGAAACCGGCCCGTGGTTTGTGCCGGAGGTGTTTTGCCTGTTGCCAACTTCGTGCCCGCCACGGCCGCGAGGTAGGCCGTGGGGAAGAAATCTCTGCGGTTGATCTTCATGATGTCTTGCACTCCTCAAATCGTGGTGACGGGCGATTGCGCGGGCAGCCCCTCCAGCTTCGCTGCGGAGTGTCAAATTCAGGTTCCGCCCGAAACCAGGCGCGCAGCAAGTGCATCCTCGAGCCGGCAAGGAATTTGAAGAGAGACTTGAGGCCGCGTGGTCAAGTGTGGATTGCCAAGAGCGCCGATGGGCACTGAAGAAAAAGCGCGCGTTGCTTTTCTTTCGCCGAAAGTGCAACACGCTTCGTGGTCAAAGCATCGGGGATTCGATATGCCTTTTGTGCTGGAGTTGGGGCATGCCCCTTCATTTCAGAAGAGGCATGCCCGGGTTTGAGAATCCCGTGCAGGACCGCGCAGCGCCGGGGTTTAGAAGAACAAGCGCGCTCCCACCTGGATATAACGATTCCCCTGTCCGTAGGGCCCGCCAAAGGTGCAGTTCGGATAACAACTCGTGATCAGGGGTTGCGTGGTGATGGCGGTTCCGGGAACGGGAATTTGAACGTAAGACCCGAATTCGGAGCTGATGGATCCCGGGTTGCCGAGGTTGAAATGGTTGAAGGTATTGTAGGTCTCGATGCGGAATTGCAATTTCATGCTTTCCCGCCAGGGCATGAAGTTCTTCAGCAAGGCCATATCCCAGTCACCCCCACCCCGGCCCGAAGAGTTCGTTCCGAGCGGAGTTGCCAAAGGTGTAAGGTGTGGGATTAGCAAAAGCACCGTAGTTGTACCAGGGGACGCCGTCCTTGATATCGTGCGAGCTTTTGTTCTGGCCGGAATAGAGGGCTTGACCGGGCACTATGCTGGCGCGATTGGCTACGGCGGAGGAAGTATTCTGCCCGAACCAACCGACACCGGCGGCGGGAACGGCAAAGGTGATGTCAAACGGCATTCCGCTGTAAGCTGGTCATAGTAGACCCCATATCCGCCGCGTATTACGGTATTGTTGCTGTCCTTGAAGAGGCGATACGCGAAGCCGAATCGGGGAGCGAAATTGGTCGTATCCGTTTGCATCCACTTTATCGGAAGGCCGAGCGCCCCACCACCCATTGCTGTGCGTTCCCCAGGCCATGTAGGTGCCCACGTACTGGCCCCAGCCCTTCACCCCATCCAGAATCACGCAATCGGTCTTGTAGGGCAGCGGATTCACGCGCCGGAATTGCGCGTGGAAATATCCCGTGTAGGCAGGAACTTCCGTCAGAGTGTAATCAATCTGATACGTCAACCGCATGGGCTTTTCATCCAGATTCTGCATGGTGATACGCGCCGACTTGCGAAATGGCATTTGCCAGAATGAGTTGAAGGAGTTTGTGGGGTTCACGCAAATCGGGAGCGAATTCACGGGTGCGTATGTTCCCCAGCCGTTGGCGAAAAAGTCTCCCACCGGAACCTCGACAGAGGGACTTTCCTCGCCATCCCAGTACATGCGAAGAATAGAAAACCGCCATGTGCCGCGCGGCACCATGCGAATGTGCTGGATTGCCCCCGAGCCGGAAATTTCCGCCAAAGTAACGGTCGCATGGGCGGGGATTTCGATAGATGGCGAGACTTTCCGCCCCTGCCCGAGGTCGCGCGCGGCGTTGGCGTTTGTTCCTTCCGTCGCCATTTCGCCCCTACCCTTTTCACCCGTGGGATTTTCGGCTGTGATCTCTCGCGACTGCGCGTGCGAGAGCAGCGCCAGATTTCCAAGATCCAATCCCAGGCCGTTAAACACCGGCTGCGGCGATTGCGCGTTGAGCGCCAGGCCTGCGAAAATAATCGCCCCGGCCAGAAATGGCGTTGTGAGTTTCATGGAAAATGCCTCCGTGAATTGTCAAGGAACCGCTGCGATCCTGAACGTCTGCTTCAGCGGTGTGAAGCCGGTCATATAGACGGTCAAGCCTTCCAGCCGCGGCTGCGCTCCGCGCAACTGCGTCCAGGCATGCTGGCGAAAACCCGGACCGAATTGCACGCGGCTGCCCGCCAGCTCATACGTTGCCAACCCCTCGCCCAAAAGATAGATATGGGGTGAAGCGGCGTCGAGCGTCAGCGAATCACCCGTCAGTTTCCCGCCCGGCCGGAGGGTGATCTCCACCGCCACGGGCGCCTGGTTAAGGCCCTCAACGCTCAGGTTGATTTCGCACCCGCCTTCGACCTCGCGAATCTCCACGCTCGATTTCAAATGCGAGAAATTGCTGCGAGCGCGCGAGGTCCCGGAAATCAGCGGCCACTGCTCGTCCGCGCCGCGGTCCCCCGGCGTCAGCGGCTGGTAATAGAACCCCTCCAGGGATTGCTCCAGGCGATAACCGTTCTCAGTCGGCTGGAGGGGTCCGGAAAATTGGCCTTTCCTAAAATAGGCTGTGGCCACACGCACGGCTTCCACCACGGCGCCGCCATTGCGAAAGGAGAAGAACCGGGAATTGTCCCCCAGAATGGTGGCGTTTCTGTCGCCCCGGCGAATGTGAACGAATGAAGACCGGGCGTAGTGCTTCGCGTAATCCGTCGGAATCGGTTCACGGGGCGGAAGTGGGTTGCGAAGCTCGGGAATTTCCATGAAGTCAATCACGTAGTGGCCCATTTCCGGCAGGTGGTTGCGTTCAATGTAGTCGGCGACGCTCGCGAACCGTCCATTCTGGTCGCGTCAGGCCATAAAGCGGTAGCAGCGGTAGTAGTGGAAAACGGAGAGCGCCGTGAAGCGGTCCTAGCGATGGGAAATATCCGTGGCGATCTCGTCGTTGGGGTGCAGGAAATAGAGCAGCGTCTCCAGATTCTTTCGAGGCAGATCAAAAAGCGCGGGGCGGTCGAGCAGCCAGGCCATCAGGATGAACGCCTGATCGCTCACTTCGTCGTAAATGCCTGTGCTGCGCTCGGTGAATTGACCCTCCGAGTCCAGGTCGAATCCCACCGCCAGCCACTGCTCGATGCGCGCAAGATAGCGTGGGTCAGGAAAGAGGTGATGGTAGCGCGCCAGAGCCGCTGAGACAACCCATCGATGATTCGGAGTGTGAATGCCCCCGGTTATCAGTGCTTCGCCGGCGCGGCAGAGAAAAGCTTCGAGTTTGTCGTTCACGCTTCGCGCCTCAGGGCCGCCGCGGGTTTTCAGCACTTCCGCAGCCGCGCCGAGCGCCTACACTACAAATGCCGTATCCGGGGGCGAAGCAAAGTTCGTAACGTAGGAATCGATGATTCCATCCGGGTTCTGGACGCGCAGAAGATAATCCGAGGCGCGCTCCATTCGTTCAAGGATCGCCGCCTGGCGGTAATAACGCGACTCGGGCGCGAGGAAAGCGGCCGTCAGGGCGGAAAGCGCACCGGCCGAACTGATGACGCTGGGAATCGCGTGGGGACCCAGCCACCCGCCGCTCGGCTGCTGGCGGACGAGCGATCTCTCCAACCCCTGGTCGAGACTCTTGACCAACTCCGGGTAAATATCATCGGTCCATAGGCGAACATGCAGACCTTAGGGTGACGCGTCTATCCACCGAATCGACGTCTAGCTGGCCTTCCAGACCTTCTTAAGCCGCTCAGGAACCAGCGGATCGTACAGGGGCAGCAGGTAGTCGCCCACCTCGCGGATGCGCTGGTAGGCGCGCATGCACTCCTCCAGGCTTTCCATGATGCCCAGGGGAATGTGCTCCTCGACGTTGCGATATTTAAAGAAGCAATCTGAAACTACAATTTTTCCAGGCCGGGTAGTTATTGAATAGGCCATGGACGACCGGTGGTGACAGCCCGTCCAGAACGCCCGAATGCCCGGGATCACCTCATCCTCATCTTCGATCAGGCGCAGCTTCTCCGGAGCGTCGATCTCCAGATACTTCAGCGTGTCATCGGGAATTCGCAGCTTGCGCGGGATGTGCATCTCATACTTGGGCGCGTGAAAATCCTCAATCCAGCCGCGCTTCGAAATACAAATCTGGGCGTTGGTAAAGAGAGGAATGTTGCCCGTGGCGTAGGCTTGCAGCGGCGTAATGAGGACATAGTCGACTTGCGAGGGCTTGATTCCCAACTGCTTCAGGGCGTTCTCCGGCCGCTCAGAGTCCTTCCGCACCATCTGCGAGCGCGCGTCGATGGCCTTCTTCCACGCTTCGTTCAGATCGGTGAGGTCGGCCGGCGGTCCAGTATTGATGACGATCGTCTTCCCTCCTCCGCGAATCACCACCATCCAGAAGTGCAGAGTCTCCCACGTGTCCCACGCGCTCATCCAATACACTTCCGGGCCCGGAACTTCGCACTGGCCCATCTTGAGAATTTGGATTTCGAAGGTCATGAAAACTCCGTAAATTTTTTCATTTGGCCATTTTTCATCCTGCGGTTCCGTGGCTATAGTGTCTTCCAAATCAAAATGGCAAAATGAACAAATGGTTCAATGGCCAAATGACCAAATTTTACTCGCTTCCTGCAAACTTGCTGGTCTTTCCCAAGCCTTCCGGACCGATGCTCTGGTAGCCGCCGTCGATGGGCAGGTCCGCGCCAGTAATGAATGAGGAATCGTCGCTGAAGAGGAAGAGCACGGGCCCGGCGCATTCCACCGCCTCGCCGCAGCGTTCGAGCATGTGATATTGGCCCCACACAGGCTCCCACTTGGCGCGATCACCTGCGGCCGCCTTGCCACTTCGCGAGTCCAGATCCAGCCGGGGCTCACGCTGTTCACGCGAATGCCGTAGGGCGCCAGATCCAGCGCCATGCACTTCGTAAGAGTATGGACGGCACCTTTCGCGGCATTGTAAGTCCAGCGATTCGGCTGGGCGATGAAGGCGGAGATGCTCGACATGTTCACAATCGATCCCCCGCCCTGCTTGCGCATCGGCTCGGCCACCAGCGTCCCCATGCGCGCAAACGCCACGGGGCCAACCAGATGCGCTCCCAATCGGCGCTCGTTGCATCCAGCGCCTTGGCCGTAAATGAAAACGCGTTGTTGAAGAGATAATTCACCTTGCCGAATTTCTGGAGCGTGAGCGCCACAACGTCCCGGCAGAATTTTTCGTTCGCCATGTCGCCCTGGCAGGACCCAACGCGGAAGCCCGCGGCGGTCATCTGCTTCTCGATTTCGCGGCCGGTGTCGCGCGTGCCGGTGAAAATCGCCGCCGCGCCTTCCTTGCAAATTTCTTCCAGCGCCGCTTTGCCGATTCCCGATGATCCCCCGGTAATGATCGCCACCTTATCTCTGAACCGGTCTTTGATGGCCTTGCGTTCCTTCATAATTCGTCCTTTCGCCGTTTCGTGGCATGACCATCCTCGTCATGCTCACCGGCAGGATGCCCGCACCACTACGCTTGCCAATTCAGAATAACCTTCACGCACTCGCCTGAGCTCATGGCATCAAACCCCTTCTGGAAATCATCGCAGGAGAACCGGTGCGTGATGATGGGCCGGATATCCAGCCCGCATTGCAGCATCATGGTCATCTTGTACCAGGTTTCGTACATCTCGCGGCCGTAGATTCCCTTGATGGTGAGCAGCTTGAAGATGATGGGATTCAAATCCACTACGGCGGCGTGCTTGGGAATCCCCAACAGCGCAATCTTCGCGCCATGACTCATGTTGGCGAGCATATCGCGCAGCGCGTCGCTGTTACCGGACATTTCGAGCCCCACGTCAAACCCCTCCATCATGCCGAGCTGCTTCTGCACATCCGCCAGGCTGCCTTTGCGGATGTCGTGCGCGACGGTCACACCCATTTTCTTCGCCAGCTCAAGGCGAAACGGGTTTGTGTCGGTAATCACCACGTATCGCGCGCCCGCGTGGAGCACTACCGCCGCCGCCATCAGGCCGATTGGGCCGGCGCCGGTGATGAGCACGTCTTCACCCAGCACCGGAAATGACAATGCGGTGTGCACGGCGTTGCCAAATGGATCGAAAATCGCCGCGATGTCCAGGTCCACGTCCGAGTGGTGTCGCCAGATGTTGGTCATGGGCAGCGCCACGTATTCCGCAAAGGCTCCTGGGCGATTCACGCCAACACCCTGCGTATGCGCGCACAGGTGCCTCCGGCCCGCCAGGCAATTGCGGCATCGCCCGCAGGTAACGTGGCCCTCTCCGCTCACAATGTCGCCAGGGAAAAAGTCGGAAACGTTCGCGCCCACTTCCGCAATCTCGCCCACAAACTCGTGCCCGATCACCAGAGGAACGGGAATGGTCTTCTGCGCCCAATCGTCCCATTGATAAATGTGCAGATCGGTTCCGCAGATTCCCGCGCGCAGCACGCGGATGAGCACATCGTTGATGCCGATTTTTGGCTTCGGAACATCCTCCATCCACAGCCCGGGAGCGCTTTTGCTTTTCACAAGAGCTTTCAATGTGTCGCCCTTTATTCTTGATTTGGCCATTAAGCCATTTGACCATTTCACGATTTAGTCATTCTTGATTGAAAGGCATTGTTGACCACGTTCCACCAATCACTCAATGGGTCAATAGACAAATGAAAAAATGGCCAAATTCCTTCACTTTCTCTTGTATCCGTGCTCCTTCTTCAGCTTGTAGGTGATGCTGTCCACCAGTGCTTTCCAACTGGCTTCGATGATGTTTTCAGAAACGCCGACCGTGCCCCAGGTATCACGCCCGTCGCTCGACTCAATCAACACGCGAACCTTGGCGTCCGTGGCGCCCTGGGGATTCAGCACGCGCACCTTGTAGTCAGTCAGGCGAATGTCCTTGATGCATGGAAAAAACGTGGTCAGCGATTTGCGCAACGCGCGGTCAAGCGCGCTCACCGGGCCCACACCTTCCGCCGCGGTGTGCTCTTCTTTGCCGTCCACGCGCAGCTTGATGACCGCCTCGGATTGTGAATCCTGCGCGCCTTTTTTCTCCGTAATCAGCCGGAATCCGTCGAGCTCGAAAAACTCTCGGGCGTGGTGAACCATTTTGTCGAAGAGCATTTCAAATGACGCTTCTGCGCCCTCGAACTGATACCCGTCGTGCTCCAGTTCCTTCAACTTTTCGACCACGGCCTTGGCATCAGGCGAGGAGGGATCGAGTCTCAGGCCGCGCTCCACGGCCTTGTAAATCACGTTGCTCTTGCCCGAGAGTTCGGAGACCAGCACGCGGCGTTCATTGCCGACCATGCCGGGATCGATGTGCTCGTATGAGGCGGTGTTCTTCATCACCGCGCTCACGTGGATTCCGCCCTTGTGCGCAAAGGCGCTTTTGCCCACGAAAGCCAGTTCATTGCGGTGCGGCAAATTGGCCAGCTCGCTGACATAATGCGAGACTTCGGTCAGGCGCTTCAGGTTTTTCCTTCCGATCGACTGTATGCCCAGCTTAAGCTCGAGGTTCGCGATGATCGAGCACAGGTTGGCGTTGCCGCAGCGCTCGCCGTAACCGTTGATGGTTCCCTGCACCTGCGCGGCGCCCAGTTGCAGCGCGACGAGCGCATTGGCCACCGCCAGCTCACAGTCATTGTGCGTATGAATTCCCAGCGGCCCTTTCAGAACCTTGGCCGCCGCTTTGTAGCGCTCGCCGATCTCCGCGGGTAGAGTGCCGCCGTTCGTATCGCACAGCACCACGATATCCGCGCCCGCATCTTCCGCGGCTTGGATCGTGCTCAGGGCAAATTCGGGGTTCGCCTTGTAGCCGTCGAAGAAGTGTTCGGCGTCGTAGATCACCTCGCGGCCGTGCGACTTCAGGAAGGCTACGGAGCTGCGGATGAGCTCAAGATTTTCCTTCAGCGAAATTCCCAGCGCCACTTTCACGTGCAGGTCCCAGGTTTTGCCGAAGATGGTCACCACCGGCGTGTGCGCTTCAATCAGGGCCTGCAAGTTCTTGTCCTGTGCGGCGGCGTGGTGCGGATGGCAGGTGCTACCGAAGGCCGCGAGTTTGGCGTGCCGCAATTTCAGTTTGCGCGCGCGCTCGAAAAAGGCCACGTCCTTGGCGTTTGAGCCGGGCCAGCCGCCCTCAATGTAGTCCACGCCCAGCGCGTCGAGCTTGCGCGCCACGTGCAGCTTGTCCTCCATCGAGAACGAGACGTTCTCGCCCTGCGCTCCATCACGCAGCGTCGTGTCGTAAATCTGGATTTTTCTCATGTCGTCACTTGCGCCTGAAATCTCAGGGTTATTTGAGAATGACGAATCCATCGCAAGTTGTCAACGATTGGTGTCATCACAGAAAGAAGACCGGAGGTCGGCATGAATCTCCTCTGTTTTGCGGGGTTAGGCCGCGGGTCCGCGCACTTGCCGCCGTTGGTCTTGGAACTGAGCCTCTACTCTTACCCCTCATCAAGCCGTCAGCTTCCACAGCGCGCGGTATTCGCGCGAGAGGTATTGCTCCGCCTCTGGCCCGCCGGAGACGCGGCGTTCGGCGGCGACGTCCCACACCAGGCGCTTCTGGCTGCGGAAGGAAACGTTCCCAAGCAGGCAGGCGCTGGTGGAGCGGTGGCCGATTTCCACGTCGCTGATCGTCCTTTTGCGCGACTTGATGCAATCAATGAAATTGCGAACGCGGCTGTGCCTTGCACCGCGCGCTTGATAAAGTACCCTCGTGAAAGATCAGTGCTCATTTATAAATCCCCCTTAATTCAGAAATAAAAATCTCACCACAGAGGGCACGGAGATTCACAGAGAAAAACCCTCAGCGGCTTTCTGTGCCCTCTGTGGTTCGATCTTTTCCCGACCGCGCCAAGCCTTACTTCACATTTCGCACGGAATCATAACTCGTATGTCAGCAGGCACCAAGATTGCGACTCAATAATCCTGCGCTCTACTCGGCCTTTACCGCGTCCTCCACAAAATCGTGTTCGTGAATCGGCGTTGGCGCCGCGATGGCGACCAAGCGGTCGAGGTCGAAATCTTTGTATAAATCCAGGCAGAAGAGATCGGCGTGCCCATCATACTCAACGGGCTTGTCGAGGAGATATTGCAGGCTTTTCATTCCGCCATTTACGCTCAATGTGGAAAATTCATGGGGCGAAAGGGCTGCGGCAATCAGCGCGTCAAACTGGGTGCGGATTCCGTTGCTTTCCATGCGCATTGAGGATGCATTCCACTTAGCCTTCGCCCAGTTGCCGACGGCGATCAACTGCGCGGCTTCCATTCCCAGCGGGCGATTGCCGGCGGTGGCCAGCATTTCCGGGAACAGGAACTGCCCGCCCTCGGGCGCGGCGTCGCCGGTGAAGAGCAGATCGGCCACGAAAACCTGCTCGCCGCGGTCCATGCGGTCGGCGATCTCGGGCATGCGGTCCCATACCTCCTCGTGTGCGTTCTTTTTGCCCTTGTCGTTCAGCACGATGGTAAGCGGCGCGCCCTCGCGTGCGGGAATATCTTTCAGCCAAATTCCCGTGGCGCTCAGGCCGTTGCTCAGCAGCAGGCGATAGGAAACCGATTCCACACCGTTGTGCTGGGTGTTGGCCACGGCCCAAACCTGATCCACGGTCGCAGGTTGATAGCGAACAACGGATTGCAGTTTAAGCCGTTGTGCATCCGCCCATTCCGCCCTGGCCGCGGGGTCCGTGGGAATCGCCGGACGGGTGATTTCGCTGGCAAACTTACGGGCCAGCCCCAGGATGGTCAGACTGTCTTTGGGAATTCCGCCCGCGAGGTCCACATAGCTTTTCACATCCGCTCCCACGTCAATCGGCTCGCCGCTCGCGGACAACCCAAAATGCTGGTCGAGGAATTTGTAGGCCTGCCGTTGGTCGTCCACTTCATAATTGTGCGCGGAGATGGTGGTGTTCTCGAAGAAGCGCAGGTTGTCCTCCTGCCCGTAGAGGCGATAGTAGGGGCGCACGGCCTCATAGATGTAGGGCTTCACCAGCGCGGCGCGGAAGCAGCAATCGTCCTCGGCGTTGTTGATGAGCAGCGTGGGGCGCGGGGCGCGAATGGCCGTGAGCGTGGGATAGTCCTGGCTCGTCATGACCAGGTCGGTGGCGTTTTGCTCCAGGTCGCCGGCCTCGGCGCGCGGGGCGAGCGCCATTCTGCCCTCGAGCGACGTATATCCCGCCACCGGAATGGAAACGTTTACGCGCTCATCAAGCGAGCTCAGGATGATGGTTTGCCACCCGCCACCCGATAAACCTGTAACCGCGATGCGCTTCTGATCCACATGCGGGTCTTGCCACAAATAATCGAGGCCTCGTCGCATCGCCAGGTAGAACAATCCCTCCATGTTCGCGCCGACCAGGTCCAAATGCCCACCGAACCAGTGGGTATTCTCCGGGGTGTACGATTCACCCATGTCCAGCCACTCGAGATTCAGCGCGATCATGCCGCGCAGAGCTTCGTTGATGCAGATCTTCTGCTGGAATTCCTCCGCCTTGCCCCGGTCGCCGTGATGACCCATTACGTTGAGCACCGCCGGCGCTCTGCCCTGAAGATTTTCGGGCGCATAGAGCAACGCGGTGGTGTAAAAGCCCGGCACAACCTCGTAGCGAAGCTTCCGCAGCGTGTAACCCTTGCCCGAGGGGACCACTCCCAGGTCTTCGAAGCGCGGCGGGGAATTCACCCAATCGCTCGGCCAGCCGTGATAAACCACATTTTCGAGCACGCGCTTGCGGATTTGCTCGCCCTCGCGCGTCCATTCCTCGGGCGTGGAAATAGGCGGGAGCTTGGGGACCTGCTTCATCAGGAACTCTTGCAGTTGGAACTCTACCAGCGTGGGTGACTGAAGGTCTTTCTCCATGATGGGCTTCAACTGGTAGGGAGTGCTCTGTGCCGGCAACAGACTCGGGAAGATTAGTACAAGAAGACCGAACAAGCCTTGCTTCCTCATTTTCCCTCCGGGAAATATTCTAACTATCGAAATTTTCCGATCACCAGGTTTAGCGCCCTCACCACAGAGCGCGTAGAGAACACAGAGACGCTTTTCTCTGTGCGCCTCTGTGAGCTCTGTGATGAAAGCACTTACGGGTCTGTTGCTCGGCACGGATGAGGTATTGCTCGAAGTTACCTCGGTCCATCGCCCTCTCCCCCAAAAGCATCCGCCGCCGGCAAGGGTCGCGCGCGCCGACGAAATCTCGCGCTAAGACTACTCGCATTCGTGTGACTGTCAAGGCCCAAGCCGAGATGAAAATTGATTTTGTGGGCAGGACTAGCCGGAAGGGCACCACTTGACCTTTGTCTTCGCGCAGAGACACTAACCGTAGGGTGGTTGTAATGCGCAATTTCCTGGGGGAGTGGCGATGCCGTGAAGCTTACTTTGCTCCGGGCCGAACGTTCGTAGCCCGGGGCCCTTTTTCACCGCGCTCCATTTCAAACTCCACCGCTTCGCCTTCTTTTAGTCCGTCAAAATTGAGCTGTTGAAGACTGCTGCGATGGAAAAACACCTCTTGCCCATCCGTAGAACGAATGAACCCAAATCCGCGGTCGCGTATGACCCGCTTGATTGTGCCTTGCATACACACCTCAATTTGCGCAGGGAGGGGCTTTACGTTATTATTGCCAGCGAAGTCACCTCTTGCACACGTTGGGGCCACTCTACCAGCACACAAGGTCAATGTCAAAGGGATGAATTCTCGATTTGAAATTTCGGCGTAGGGGCATCCCTTGCGGGTGCCCTACTCAACTTCGCTGGACTGAAGGGCAGGGTCAAGCCCTGCCCCTACGGAATTCAAACTGACCCACCACCAATTCTGTGCAAGAAAATTGCACAGGGGGCGAAGCGACGTTTTATCCCGCCGGCTTTTCGTCCCTCAGACGACTTCTGTTTTGAAGGAATTCACCGCTGCGGAGAGGTCCTCATAGATTTCGAAAACCGTGCTGAGGCGGGTAATCTGGAGAAGCTGTGCGACCCCGCGAGGCAAGTGCAGGAGTTTCAAATCACCTCCCATGTTGCGCGCGGAGGTGTAGCCGGAAACCAGGCTCGAGAGGCCGACGCTATCAAGGTAAGTCACCTCGCCAAGGTTCAGGAGAATGTGCTTGTGGCCGGCCGTGAGCAGCTCCTTCAGCTTATTGCGCAGGGCCTCCGTTTCCGGCCCCAGGGTGATGCGTCCGCGCAAATCCACCAGCCTGATGCCGTCAATAACCTTTTCCACGATAAAAATCGCCATGGCGATTCCTCCCGGTCGGTTGTGGCCATTCAGATTTCCACCGCGATTACGGCGGATGGGTCGAGGACGAACGACGCGGTGCGCATCGTATCACGTGATTGGAAATTTTGCGAGAAACTCTTGCGATAACATCCGGATTTGATCCGCAGGGACCGCCTGGCGCCTCGACCCTACTGCTCCATGGGGGGCGCCAGAACCCAGCGGTTTTTGTGGAGAAAATCGCTGACAATATTAATGTCGCGCGCGTCGCAGAGCAGCAGTCGGCAAAAAACGTCGGCAGTGCCCACTTTGGGCTCCACCTTGGCGGCGTCCCGAAATGCCTTTTGTGCCTCACGATGGTTTCCTGCCTGCCACAGGGCGATGGACTGAAGCGCCATCATGGCGGCGGAATCCGGATCAACGTTCAGCGCCATGGCGCATTCGGCGAGCGAGCCTTCGTAGTCCCGCTGCTTCCAGAGCACCAGGGCCATGATGCGATGTCCCTCCGGCCCCTGAGGATTCTCCGCAATCATCTTTCCCGCCAGAGCCGAAGCGCCCTGAAGGTCTCCCCGCCGCAGCAGGCCTGTGGCCAACTGCTCACGCGCACCGGGAAATTCCGGATTGACTTGCAGGACCTTCTGAAGCAGTTCGGTGGCGCGCGCTTCTTCTCCGGCTTGGTTCAGCAGCACGGCAAGCTCGTACTGGCTCTGCCAGTCCTGGGAATTCAGCGCCACGGCCTTTTCCAGAAGGGCGCGCGCTTCGGTATTCTTGTTTTGCTCCACCAGAATCTGCGCCAGAGCCGCATAGGCCGGCCCCAGATCCGGTGAGACTTGAATGGCCTGCCGCAAAGCCGCCTCCGCCTCGGCCGTGCGGTGCTGGAACATGCGCATTTGACCCAGGGCGAATAATGCCTGACCATCGTGAGGGTCAAGCTTGGCCGCGGCGTCGTATTCCGAGGCGGCCTTCTCCTCTTCGCCGCTCGCAAAATAGGCGCGGCCCAGCGTGACGTGTGCCAGCGCGTCGCCCGGAGCGATGCGCACCGCTTCCTGCGCCTGTGGAATCGCATCGTTCGCCCGCTCCGAATCAAGATAGAGGACTGCCAAATTGATGCGCAGCATGGCGTCCTTGGGACTGAGGGCCAGAGCTTTTGAAAACTCTTCCCCCGCAATGCCTTGATAGTCGGAAGGAGCAAGGCCGCCTTTTTTGTTGAGTTGGGAATTGACCGGCAAGCTCAACGCCCACGCGACGGAGCCCAAGGTGTAGTGGGCATCGGAATCCGAGGGATCGAGCTGCGTGGCGGTCTGCAATTCGCGAAATGCGTCTGCCAGCCGCCCTTCCTCACGAAGCGCCAATCCCAAACCACGATGCGCCGCCTCCACCTCCGGCTGAATTTCGATGGCCGCGCGGAAAGCCTTCTCCGCGCCCGCGGCATCGTGCTGGCCCAGGCGATCGAAGCCCTGTAAAATAAGGTCGCCGGCTTGCTTGGTCACCTGGACGGCCGCGGACGTTGCGGCGGGAGGCTGTTGGCAGAAGGCAGAAAAAACAAAAAGGGTGAGGGTTAAAGGGTAAAGGGTAAACGCGAGGCGGCGAAGGCCGCCTGGCAAACCTTTGCCGGGCTGGGAATATCTTAGTGGCGAAGCTGGAGGAGCACCTTCGACCAATACTGCATTTTTGAACTGGTTTAGTCTAATCATCTTAAGAATACCTTGAACTGAAATGCGTTCCTGCCTGCCAGTGGACTAAAAACCGAGCGACTCGACCGTCCCTCACCTGAGCCCAATATCCTGCGCTTTGCGTTTACCCTTTATCCTTTAACCTTATTCCCTTCTCTCAATTCGCACTTCGAACCTGTTGCGGATCGCGAATCACGATTTCCGCCCTGCCTTGGTAGGAGACCACATCGCCCCGAATCTCCACTCGCCTGCCTTGTAACGATCCCAGATCGCCAAATTTGCTCTTGTCGGTTGCGAAGATCACGCTGGAAAAAGGGCAGGAATGATAATCCTCGCAGAAATCCAGAAAGGTATTGCCCGTGCGCGCGGCGTAAACCCGCAGGACAAGCCCGGAAACGCACCCGCTTGAACCCACCAGCGGACCGGCGTTGCGAATATCCACACAGGGCGACGGAGTGGAGGGAGCGGAGGTTTGAGCTGTGGCATAATCTGCACCGAGAGGCTGTCTCGTAATGGGGTCGGCAGGAATCGAGGCAGGCTTTCGCCCAAACCGCGTGCCCACCCCCAATCCCAGCACGAAGGCCAGAACCAGAAGTCCCGTAACCGCAAGGATCGGCCTTCGCTGCATCGCACCACATCCATCCGCGAACCTATGCTAGTATATCAAATGCCGAAAG
>JASHTO010000582.1 GCA_030040515.1 Terriglobia bacterium | reverse complement strand
CACCAGCGGCCCGAGTAACCCGCTGGTTTGACTCACCCAGTCGGCCAGGGTGGAACGATTCAACTCCACCCCTTGACGGGCGTAAATCTCCGATTGACGGTACAACGGCAAGTGATCGCAATACTTGGACACCAGCACGTGGGCCAGAAGTCCGGGGCCGGCCAAGCCCCGTGCGATCGGACGACTGGCGGGTTCGGCTTGCAGGATTTTGTCGCAGCCGGCGCAGGCCAGCTTAGGGCGCACCTGCCGGATCACCTTGAAATGATCGGGCACGTACTCCAGGGTTTCCGAAACGTCCTCCCCCAGAGGTTTCAACTCCCCGCCGCAGTCGGGGCACGTGGCCTGTGGAGGCGGGATCTTCCGCGTCTCCCGTGTTAAGTGCTCCGGCAGAGGTCGTCGGGCCGATGGGGTTGCCGCGCTCGTTGGGGGTACGGAAGCGGAGGTCTGCGGAGGCGCGGCGCGCTCGACTTGCTCCGCTTCCAGTTCGTCCAGCCGCAACTCCAACTGCTCGATCTGCCGGTCGAGCTTTTCGGACTTGTGCCCGAACTGCATCCGCCGCAGCTTGGCGATCAGCAGCTTCAGGTGTTCGATCTCCACGTCGCGCGAAGCGAGTTGTTCGTCTTTTGTCAGGAGCTGTTCGTGCTGCGTCACGAGCTGCGAGTGTTGCGCCACCACCAGGGCACGCAAGGCGTCAGGATCAAGTTGCTGGAGATTGGGGAGAGAGAAAGCCGCGTCACTCACGTCCTGAGCCTAGAGGGGATTATTTACGGCAGAATGACAGCAACAAGAAAAGAGAAAACACTCTTCGCTTACACCGCCAGTTGCGGCGCCTGCGTGCGCACCGGACGACGCCAATCGATCCCTTCCAGGGGCATGGAGAGCTGCGCCTGCGTCAGCGACACCGTTCCGCTGGTTGCCTGTGGCCAGATGAATCGTCCGTGTTCCAAGCGCTTCGCGAACAGGCAGAGCCCGTCGCCAGCCCACCACAGCAGTTTGATCAGATCACCGCGCCGGCCGCGAAACACAAAGACCTGTCCCGAGAACGGATCGTCCTTCAATACGGTTTGCACCATCCCGCTCAGTCCCACAAAACCGCGCCGCAAGTCGGTAACACCTGCCACGATCCAGATGCGCGTTCCTGCCCCCAGCCTCATCATCCCAGCAACTTCTCCAGCACCGCCTGCAAGGCTTCCACGTCCACGCTGCCCGTGAGCTGCACTCGCCCTTTCGGCAGCTCAATCTGCATCAGTCCCAAGGGTGCGCGGGAGGCGCTTCTCGGTCGCACTCTCGCGCTTGCAGGCGCCTCTCCCACCACGCGCACCGGCAGCAGCGCTGCGGTTCTGCCGTTCCCATCTTCCAATAGCCCTTGCCGATACAGCCGTCGCCAGCCGAACACTTGGTTGGCATTCACACCATGCGCCCGGGCTACAAGTGCCACCGATGCCCCTGGGGCAAGGGTCTCCTCCACAATCTGGCGCTTCAGCGCCAGACTACGATGTTGCCTTTTTCTTTCAGGGAGTGCCTTGCGAGAGGAAACGGAATCAAACGCCGCGGGACGGGAACTGTCCATCTATTTCTCCAAGTGGACACGATCGATGTGTCCACCTGGAGAATGCTCACTTATTCCAAATTCGTCGAGACGGCCAGGACCGGACGCTTACGTTGCGCGAATTGCTGTGCCGCTATGACCTACCCGTGGTGATTTGGTTCGATGGCCTCAAGCAGCAGGAGAAATACGACTGCTACCAGGTGGTGCGGATGATCCGCGAGATTTCGCCGGGCACCCTGGTCAACAACCGCATCGGCGTTCCCGGTGATTTCGGCACGCCGGAGCAGTTCATTCCCAACCTTACCCCAACCCTGATCCGCTTTAACTGATAGCGCCAGTGTCCCGCCCCACCGCCACCAATCCCTATCCAAATGCCCACCAAATATCTGCCGGTGTGAAAAAATCGATTTGACCTTGACTACAGCATTTTCGGTCTAAATGGTTACACTGTACTGTCCCCGCTTTCACTGAATAGAGGTGGCGAGACACGGAAGGGTATCTACTTAAGGCGAAGCGCTCTAGCTATATAGCTATGATAGGCTGGTCCTCAAGTTGAGACGCGCGGGAGGCCAAGCATGGGTTACCAGTCCACCGTCCAGGTGATTCAGCGGGGAGGAAAAAACCGCCAGTACTATTTGATCTGTCCTGTGCCGCTGGCTCAGGCCCTGGAAATCGAAAAGAGCGAAGTGATCGAGTGGGTGTGAAGGATAAACATACGCTCATTTTGAAGCGCACTCCCCAGCGTCCCACTGCGTCCCTTTCCCAACAATCAACCGATTTATAGGCGCAGGAACGGGAGCTTTTTTCTTCAAATTCTCGCGCACCCGGACTTCGGCTTGCCCTTCGGCCAGGACCGCCTCATTCCGATTTGGGTAGCAACACTCGCGCTTCGGCAAAAGAGCCGTACCATCCGCTTCGATAGTGCCGCACAAATGCTGGAGTTCTTCCGGCTCGCCAAAGATGGCAGAACCAGCAGGCAGGCGCCGCGCAAACTTACGTCGGACTCGCGGGGGACATTATCGTTGGATACCATACCCTCGCTGTGGGCCATGTGACCCGAGAAGAAGCGCAAGTGCAGCAAGCAGTCGGCTCTGAATACTTGTTCCCCCGGCTCACCGACCGTGGCCGGAAACCTTACCTTTGCAGTGTCAAAAAGACGTGGCGTACGACACTACGGCGTGCTGGCGTGCCGTATTTCTCCCTTTATGAATTGCGTCATACGTTCGCGACGCGGCTA
>JASHTO010000581.1 GCA_030040515.1 Terriglobia bacterium | reverse complement strand
AATGTCTTTCACATGCCGGACGACGGCACCATCGGCACCGTCGACTTGCCACAGATCTGGAACCAGCGGCCGAGAGAGAACCTCTATCTGCATTGGGACGGCAATAACAACAATCTGCAAGAGCGGAATTACGCCGCCGCTATGGCCGTGGGCGCGACGCCCCAATCCGTGATCCCGGCGAGCTTCAAAGAGGTCACGGATTTTCTGCTGGACCTGCATCCGCCGGCATTCCCATTTCCCATCGACCAGGCCAAGGCCGCGCGCGGCAAAACTTTGTACGACAGCAAATGTGCATCGTGCCACGCCTTCGGCTCGCCCCAAACGGGACAGGTAACGGACATTAATGTGATCGGAACGGACCGCCATCGCTTGGACTCGTTTACGGTGGCGCTCGTGGATAGGTTTCACACTTTCGAAACTCCGCCCTTCAAGTTTGACGCCTATCGCAAAACCAACGGTTACAGCAACACGCCGCTGGATGGAGTGTGGGCGCGCGCGCCTTACCTGCACAACGGCTCGGTGCCGACCCTCTGGGACCTGCTCCTGCCCGTCGAGCAGCGCCCAACCGTCTTCTATTCAGGCTACGACGTCTACGACCCCAAGAATGTGGGCTTCATCACCTCCGGCCCCGACGCCGAACGCGAGGGATTCAGGTTCCAAGTGGATATTCCCGGGAATTCCAACGCGGGCCACACATTCGGAACTGATCTCAAGGATAATGAGAAATGGGATCTCATCGAATACATGAAGACATTGTAGGCAGCGGGGCGTGGGAATCGGAAATTGACCGTGAGCCTGAGTGCCGTCAGGGATGAAGCCTCTGTGTCATTTCAAGCGGAGTAGGTCCCGGTAAGGCCTTGCACCCCTGAGGGAGGTAACCTATGGCCAGTCGAATCGCAGTTCTCGGCGGCGGTGTCGGTGGCCTCAGCGCCGCCCACGAACTCGCCGAACGCGGTTTTGAAGTAACTGTCTACGAACGCCGGCCGGACTTTGGCGGCAAGGCCCGCAGCATCCCGGTTCCCAACTCCGCGACGCCCGGGCACCAACCCTTGCCAGGCGAACACGGCTTCCGCTTCTTCCCGAGCTTCTACAAGCACCTGCCGGATACCATGAGGCGCATTCCGTTTTCCGGGAAATCTGTATACGACAATCTGGTCTTTTCAACGCGCGTGCAGATTGCGCGTACAGGTAAAACGGCCTTCCTGGAGCCGACGCGTTTCCCCGTAACGCTCGACGACTGGGCAACGGCATTTAAATCACTCTTCGCCAATTTGGGAATACCCGACGATGAATTACTGTTTTTTGTTGATCGGTTGCTGGTGCTGCTCACAAGTTGCCAGGAACGCCGCGTGGCCGAATACGAAAAGATTGCCTGGTGGGATTTTATCGATGCCAATAACAAATCAGCGGCGTATCAGCGTTACCTCGGCGAGGGCTTGACGCGTTCGCTGGTGGCAATGAAAGCGGAGATCAGCAGCACCCGCACCGTCGGTTACATCGACCTGCAATTGATGCTGGGGCTCATGTGCAGTCCCGGTGGTTTCGACCGGTTGCTGAACGGTCCCACCAACGCCACGTGGATTGATCCGTGGATTGCCTACCTGAAATCACTGGGGGTCGGCCTGGTTGGCAATTCCGTGGTGCAATCCATTGAGCTCGACGGCAAGCGCGTCAGCAAGGTCATGATCAACCAGAGTGGGACTGTCGTGCCCATCTCGGCGGATTTTTACGTCAGCGCCCTGCCAGTGGAAATCATGACGCCACTGGTGACGCCTGAGATCAAGGCCGCCGCGCCCTCGCTCGCCCATCTGGACAAGCTGCAAACACGTTGGATGAACGGAATTCAGTTCTACCTGAAGAATGATGTGTCGCTCGTTCACGGGCATTCCAACTATCTCGACTCGCCCTGGGCGCTCACATCCGTTTCGCAGCGTCAGTTCTGGCCAGGAGTCAATTTCGCTGATCTGGGAAACGGCCAGGTGGGGGGAGTCCTCTCCGTCGTCGTCTCCGATTGGGACGCGGCCGGCATTGTCTACGGCAAACCCGCCACGCAATGCACCGCACAGCAAATCAAAGATGAAGTGTGGGCGCAGCTCAAATCGCACCTGAACACGGGCGCCACAGACACGCTTGCTGACGCGAATCTGATCTCGTGGTTTCTTGATCCCGACATTCAGTTTCCCAACCCCAGCGGCGCAACCAATGCCGAACCGCTGTTGATCAATCCCGCCGGCTCATTGCAGTATCGGCCCCAGGCTTCCGTGGAGATTCCGAATCTCTTTCTGGCCTCTGACTATGTGCAAACCTATACCGATCTCGCCACCATGGAGGGCGCCAACGAGGCGGCGCGACGGTCCGTGAACGCGATCATCGACGCCTCGGGGTCGCCGGCCGCCAAAGCCCTACTCTGGCCCTTCCAGGAGCCCGATGTCTTCAAACCGATGCGCGAGTACGATTTTGTGCGTTTCAAGCTGGGGTTGCCGCATGGCAAGTCGCTCTAGTTAAGCCCGCTCCAACGATAAGAAAAGTAACACCTAGAGCATTTCCATAAATAATATAGCCTGACAAGCGCGGGTGCTTATGGCAAGTTGGGGGCATGCGAGCCATCCCCGTTCCCCTCCGCAAGCGCATTCTGGAACTTTATGAGCAGGGCAAGAGCGCGCAGGAGATCGCGCGGTTTGCGGGCTTCTGTGTGCATGAGCAGTTGGCCGCCCAACCGGTCGCTGCTTTGGTCTTTGTGGACGAAAGCGGAGCCAACACCCAGATGACTCGCCTGCGGGGCCGTGCCTGGGGTGGCCAAAGACTGCTGGCGCGCATCCTGCACGGGCACTGTCAGACCAGCACGCTGATCTCCGGCATCCGCCGGGGAGGTCCCTGCGCCCCGTGCTTGTTTGGGGGTCCGATGAACGGCGAGATGTTCCTGGCCTGGGTCCGGCAAGGGTGGGTCCCCATGCACCCCGGCGACGTGGTGATTCTGGACAACCTGAGCACGCACAAAATCCGGGGCGTGCGCGAGGCCCGCGCAGCCGCCCACGCGCGGCTGCTCTATCTGCCGCCCTATTCCCCGGGCTTGAACCCCATTGA
>JASHTO010000051.1 GCA_030040515.1 Terriglobia bacterium | reverse complement strand
CATGGCGCAGGAATTCAACATGCGCTATCCGCTCTGCGATGGCCAGGGAAACTTCGGCTCCGTCGATGCCGACCCCGCCGCGCACATGCGTTACACGGAAGCCCGCCTGACGCGCCTGGCGGCCGAGTTGCTCGCCGACATCGAGAAGGAGACCGTGGACTTCACTCCCAACTTCGATGAATCGACAGAGGAGCCGCTGGTACTTCCCACGCGCGTACCGAACCTGCTGATCAACGGTTCGGAAGGAATCGCCGTGGGCATGGCCACCAAGATTCCTCCGCACAATCTCACGGAAATAATTGAAGCCACCATCCTGTTGCTCAACAAACCCAGCGCCTCGATTGACGAAATCCTGGCGATTGTGCCCGGTCCGGATTTTCCCACCGGCGCCTACATCTACGGCAAAAGCGGAATCAAATCCGCCTATCAAAGCGGCCGCGGCCAGTTCACCATGCGCGCCAAGGCCGCCACGGAGACCGTCGGCAAGGACAAGGTTCAAATCGTCATCACCGAAATTCCCTACCAGGTGAACAAGGCCAAGGTGATCGAGCGCATCGCCGAGCTGGTGCAGGACAAGAAAATCGAAGGCATCGCCGACATGCGCGATGAGTCCGACCGCGAAGGCATGCGCATCGTCATCGAAGTGAAGCGCGGCGAGCAGCCGGAAGTGATTCTGAACAACCTCTACAAGCACACGCAGCTTCAGGAAACCTTCGGCATGATCATGCTGGCCATCGTCAACGGCCAGCCGCGCACCCTGCCGCTGACCGAAGCTCTGCAACTCTTCATCGACCACCGCGTGGTGGTGGTGCGCCGCCGCACGGAGCACGACCTGCGCAAAGCCCAGGAGCGCGCCGAAATTCTAGAAGGGTTCCTCCGTGCTCTCGCCCAGCTTTACCCGATAGTCGAGCGCATCCGAGCGTCAGGGTCGGAGCGCGACGCGCGAGAAGGCCTCACCGAGGCGCACTTGCGTGACTTCAAGCGCTACAGGGAGCCACAGAAGGTACAGGTCACGATCAGAGGAGACGATGAAGAAGGCGAGATACTCGATCGCCAGATTGCATGGGATGCAGGGCCACGCACCAACTCCTTTCTGACCCAACCCACACTTAGCTATGCTCCGTGGGCGTCCGAGAGATTATTGAAGCTCATTCGGAATGTCCAGAATGACAAGAACAAATCAGAGCCGAGTCAGTACCGCCCATCCGAAACTCGATACGCAGCTCTTACCCATGATGGGGACTACCGCTTCTATCTACCGTCAGATCGGGAGAAGGAAGTGATCCTCACGGTGCTGCCCGAATTTAATTTTACCCAGCGCCAAGCGCAGGCCATCGTCGAGATCCAGTTGCGACGCCTAACTGCACTTGAGCGAGGCAAGCTGCAGGAAGAATACGATGAACTCCAGAAGAAGATCGCCGAGTATCAGGAAATCCTAGCCAGCGACAAGGTCCTGAAAAAGGTCATCGTCAATGAGCTGAAGGAAATCCAGAAAAACTACGGCGATGAGCGGCGCACGGAGATCATCGAAGAGCAGAGCGAGATCAAACTTGAGGATTTGATCGCCGTTCAGGATGTGGTGATCACCATTTCGCACTCGGGCTACACCAAGCGCACCCCGCTCAGCGCCTATCGCCAGCAGGCGCGCGGCGGCAAAGGGCGCATCGGCATGAAGACTCGGGATGAGGATTTTGTCGAAAACCTCTTCATCGCGTCCACCCACAGCTACATCCTGGTTTTCACCAACACCGGAAAGCTCTATTGGCTGAAGGTGTATGAGATTCCCGACGTAGGCACGGCGGGCAAGGGCAAGCACATCCTGAACTTGGTCAATCTTTCGAAAGAGGAGAAGGTGGCCTCCGTCGTGGCCGTGAAAGAACTGCCCGACGAGCCCAAGGACGTCACCGTAGAGGGCGCCCCGTCGCCCAAAGACGGCGCTGGGTCGCAGGGCGAAGCGCTGGCCGCCGAGGGTTACATCACCATGGTCACGCGCAACGGCATCATCAAGAAGACGCGCCTGGCGGAATTTTCCAACCCCAATTCGCGCGGCATTCTGGCCATGAAGATTGAAGAAGGCGATGAACTGATTGCCGCCAAGCTCACTTCCGGCCGCGACACGATTTTCCTGGCTTCGCACGAAGGCATGGCGATTCGCTTCCCCGAATCCGACGTGCGCGATATGGGCCGCGCCGCCTACGGCGTGAACGCCATGGACCTGGACAAGGGCGACCCGTCGCCTAAAGGCGGCTCTGGGCCGCAGGGCGACTACATCATCGGCATGGAAATTGTTGGCGAAAAAGAACTGATCCTCTCCGTCACCGAGAAGGGTTACGGCAAGCGCACCGCGATTACCGAATACCGCCTGCAATCGCGCGCCGGCAAGGGCGTGATCAACGTCAAGACCGCCGAGCGCAACGGCAAGGTGGTGAGCGTGCTGAGCGTCACGGAAGATTCCGAGGTCATGATCATCTCGCAGCAGGGCAAAATCACACGGCTTGATTCAGGAGGAATCCGCGAAAGCGGCCGCAGCGCCCAGGGCGTCCGCCTGATCCAGCTTGAAGACAGCGATCAGGTGGCCGCCGCGTGCCTCATTAAGACCGACACCAACGGCGAAGGGCCGACGCAGCCGCCGCTGATACAGTGAGGGTAAGATTGAATACAAGTTAGATATAATAAAAAACTTGTGGATATAAGAATATTCTTGTAAGATTATGCCTTGGCGGATCTTGGATTACGTAAATGAGCGCGGAGAGAGTGAAATTCAAGGGTGGATCCGGGCTTTGCCTCCCAAAGCGCGCGCAAAGGTTGCGGAACGAATCCTCGTATTGCGCCTTTGGCCGGAAAAGACATGGCCGCCCCAATACGTGAGTGCATTGAGGGGATATGCGGGTATCTGCGAATTTCGCATCGTCGCATTTGGGGTTCAATACCGTCCACTGGGCTGTTATGGTCCTGGGGAGGGAGAGTACACCTTGTTGGTCGGTGCGATAGAAAAAGGCGGTAGGTTGCAGCCTCCGGGCGTATGCAATACAGCGGTAGACCGGAGGACAATCATATTTCAGGATCGGAGCCGAGTGCATGAACATGAATTCCGCTAGAGAACAACTCAGGGAGGAATTTCGTCATAAGGAATACAGGGATTCCTTTGTGGCCGAGCACATCTTCGGCCGCCTCCCCCTGAAAATTCTTGCTCTGCGCGAGGCCCGCGGCCTGAGTCAGAAAGAATTGGGAGATAAAATCGGCGTGGCGCAAACTTGGGTCTCAAAATTGGAGGACCCAAACTACGGCAAGCTGACCCTCTCAACTCTGTTGCGGATTGCTTCTGCATTCGATGTTGGAATCGAGGTCGATTTCGTGCCGTTCAGCAAGGTCCTGGACGATGCGCTTGGCCTTTCACCGGAGTCTTGGAAAGTGGCAAGCTTCGCCGAAGACCTTGGCGCGGAGAAATCCGAAACCAAGCCAGTTCAGATGACGGCGGGGAAATCGAAAGTGCTTCGCCGCCGCGCAGGCAACGGCCGAGCCACACGGAGTGCAAACCTCGGTGTGAATTCAAGGCGCAACAGAGTTCGGAGGGCCTTGGAGCGCTGAATGAAAGGGAGTGCGCCCGATCCAGCTTGAAGACACTGACCAGGTGGCCGCCGCGTGCCTGATCAAAACCGACACCAACGGCGAAGGGCCTGTGCAACCGCCACTGATTCAGTAAAGAGGTGAGGGCAAACATGGGGAATTCAAGGTCGCAAATTGCGACCTTGAAGAGGGGCAGAAACATCAATTATCGGCCCTACGTTTTTACGGAGCACGGAGCGGTCATGCGCATTAGCGGACTCAGCGGCGAGAGTTGTACAATGGCGGTAGGAGGTACACGCATGCAGACGCTTAAGGACCTCACAATCGATGAGTTCAAAGCTGTAGTTGGAGAAGTTATAGAGGAGAAGTTGCGCGAATTACTGGTTGACCCGGATGTTGGCCTGACTCTCCGGCCCGAGGTCGAGGCGCGACTGAGGCAGCAACTTGAGAATCCTCACCTTGAAGGTGAGTGCGTCCCTGCGGCTGAGGTAGCCCGCCGCCGCGGTTTGGAATGGTAGATGTACGAAATCACGTTCCTTCCTCGCGCCGTGTAAGACTTCAACGATCTTGATGAAGCGGTTGCGAGTCAGATATTGAAGAAGATGCGTTGGCTTGCGGAAAACTTTGACTCTATCAAGCCGGAATCGCTGACCGGTGAACTGGCGGGTCTGTTTAAGCTTCGCGTTGGCGACTACCGGGTTATCTATCAATCTGATCGCGAAAGGCGTGTTCTGAGAATCCATTTTGTGGGTCATCGCCGCGAGGTTTATCGATAGCAATTAGGGCAAGGCGGATTATCTGTGATTGAACTAGAAGTCAAACAAGACCGGCTGCGTGAGCAATTGGGCAAGCTGCCTTCACTCATCGTCGCCTACTCGGGCGGCGTGGATTCGGCATTCCTTGCTTACGCCGCGCACCAGGCGATGGGCGACCGGATGCTCGCTGTGACGGCGCTGAGCGCAAGTTATTCCGCGCGCGATCGCGCGGAGGCAGAAAAATGCGTCGAGCGCTTTCATTTTCCTCACGAGTTTATTTCAACCGACGAACTCGCCAATCCCGCCTATCGCGCCAACAACGCCGACCGCTGCTATCA
>JASHTO010000580.1 GCA_030040515.1 Terriglobia bacterium | reverse complement strand
ATAGACCGCCGCTACAGCCAAATATGCAAACACTTATGTCGTTCCGTATAGCTTCTGCGCCCTCGGCACGTCAAGCCATTCTACTATTGCCTGTCGCAATGACCACGATCGAGGTGATGAGCAGCAAGATGCCCAGAAGCTCGTAGACATACGCTACCCGTGGAGATCCCCGCCACTCTCCGGTGACGAAGCCTGCCGCGTTGGCGGATAGGACCATCGCGGATGTATAGACGGGAAATCCCAGGACCGGCCCCATGGTACCCATGCGCAGGCTCCCGATTCCGTAAAGCGAAAGTCCGGTTACGAACAACAGCCCCATCAGCATGCCGATAAACCAGTGCGATCCTGTCTCCGGCTGGCCGAAGGCATGCCAAGACCCATTGCGCATAAACAGGTAAAGGCAGTAGACCAGCGTGGGCAGAAAGCCAAAAATGAAGATCGGCAACCAGAGCGTGGTCACTGCGGCGCTGCCCGACATCCCCGAGCGCAGGGCCGTTATTCGAACATCATCGCCGAAGGTAAATGCAAGGTTCAACATGCTCGACAGAATCCCCGAGGCAACGCAGATGATGACGCCGGTGCGCAGGTTGCCTTTCGCGAAAGCGCCAAGGTCCGCACCGTCGGAGATTTCCTCTCGGGGCCGCTGCGCCTGGCGCAAATTGCCCCCCTGAAAGCAGAGGACCAGGCCAGCGATCATCAGCAGGACGCCGAAATACAAGGCCACGGCAGGGGTGCTCGCCAAACGCTCCGGGTACAGTACCGCGAGAGGGATCAGTGATCCTGCCGAGGCTGCGAGGCCCAGGATGATCGTCAACCCCAGCCCAACGCCCAACATCGTGTAGCCAATGCCCGACAGGACGTTTCCTACCCCCCAACCGAAGCCGAATAAAGCAGCCGCCACCAGAGCCGAGTGCCGGGCGGAGCCATACACCGCCCAGGCTTTCGGCGCGGTCAGGAATACCAGAAGGAGCGGGAACACGACCTGCCCAAACCCGATATACAGAAGCCAGATATTCTCCCACCGCCACCGGCGGGCGAATTTCATCGGCACTATGGCGCACGTCATCAGCGTTCCGGACAAAACAGTTAACGCCAGTCCGAACAGCACCGACAAGTTCAATGATCCCTCCTCCCAATAGGCGTTAGTGTACCGTCTCTTCAGGAGGAATTGATAGTTTGGAGCGGAGAAATTGCACGCTTCGAGCCAGCCACTCGTCCTCGAGTTGCACCGTTGCCTCAATCGACTCTTCAAACGGCGGCCAGTGCTCCACGATAACGTTGATGTGGTCACGACCGCGCTTACGGAGCTCTCCCAGAACCCAATCGAAATCTACTCGGCCCTCCCCCACGGCCCGTCCGATCACCGAGAAGCCCATGCGCGTGTCAATCCTCCGAATGTCGTAATCCTTGGCATGAAGCATGACCGTGTGCTCCGCCAAGTTTTCGACTACGGTCTTCACCGTTTCGGGTCGGCCCAGTGAGTTGGCGGTATCCATGCAAATGCCCACCATAGGGCTCCCGATGCGGCCGATGAGCCCAGCGAACTCGGCGGCGCTGAAGGCTTCATTATTCTCAAGGGCCAGCGTCACACCCTGCTGCTGAAGAACCGGCAGGACGTTCCGGATTCCCTCCTCGGTCTTGGCCAAGTGTTCCGCCCCCAGCAGGCTTCCGGAAAGAACTGTCCGGAGGAGTCGCGCACCGATTCGGTGTGCAATCACGGCATAACGCGACAGATGCTCAGGATCAAGGCTACGCGTGCCGGCCTCGAGGGTGATTCCACGAGTGGATGCTGTCTCCCTCAGGCGGTTTAACTCCGGCTCCGGCAATTCGTGTAGCGCGAGATTGTCGGCAATCTGCACTACGGAGACCTTCGCTTCAACCGCTTTATCGAGCAGGCCGATGACGTTGAGCGGCTTCGCCGGTCGCGGATACCCCTGGACACCGATGGACCAAGGCAAACTCCAGGATGAAATTCCGAGTTCCATAGGTTTTGGCCTGTAAGATCGGCGGTCCCAAATCGCCTACTACGTTTGCGTGCGGCCGGGCTCGGTCCCGCCATCTGATTACGTCGTTGACATACCGAGCGATTCTAAATATTTAAGGCTTAGCGGAATGTTGGTTATGGCCTCGCGCGCCTCGTCTTCAATATAGTAGCCCTTTATGCCGATCCTCTTCCCCTCGCGCAGGATGGCGGGAAAATCCAGCATTCCCGTTCCCACCGCGACGCTGACCTCTTCCGGTGCGTGGCCGCTCAAGTTCCCCAATTTTGTGCCCTTGCGGATGTCTTTCAGGTGCATCAAGAGGAACCGATCGGGGTACCGACGCATCAGCTCGACCGGGTCTTGTCCGGGCCACGCAACCCAGAACACGTCAATCTGGAAATGGACGGTCGCCGGGTCCGTCTGCGCCGCCAGTAGATCGAACAGCGTGCCCCCGTGAAAAGGAACGAATTCGTAACCATGAGGGTGATAACAGAACAACAGCCCCGCCTGCTTCACGCTCTGTCCCCAGCGATTCATATCGGCAGCCCCGCGCCGGCAATCGGCTTCGGTGAATTGATTCTCATGGGGAATCCAAGGAAAAATGACATACGTCGCGCCCAGTACCCGCGCATCGTCAACCACGCCGTTCATATCCTTACTGAGCTGGTCGTACTGCGCGACCATCGCCGTGCAACGCAGATGAGCCTTGTCCAACTGCTCCCGGAACCCTCGCGCCGTCAGGCCGTAAAAGCCCGGGACTTCCACTTCCTCGAAGCCGAACTTCCGCACCAGGGCCAGCGTACCCGGAATGTCCTTGGCGAGTTCTCTGCGCAGACTGTAGATCTCCAGGCCCAGTGGACCGTATGATTCTCCTGGGGCGCCGACCAACAATGTCGCGCCACATCCCAGCAGAAGTGAACGTCGTGACAGATTCATCTTCGCCCCCTCGTTTCGTTTGGGTTGCCACTAAGACTCCTGCAGAGCGGTGCTAGGCGCTGTGGTGGCGGCCGGGATTAATCCAGATATCCACGCCCGGCGCCCCTTCCTCGTAAGGCTTGCTCAGAATGTCCAGCCGGCCACTGCCGAAGAAGTCGGCCAACCGCGCTTCGTGCGTGCCGTATCCACCTTTGAAGATCGTGATCTTCTCAAAGTTGCCTTTACCATCGCCGTAAAAAACCCAGATATGGGAGCGTGGATAATCCACGGTCTTTGTCCAGTCTGCCCACTTGGACATCTCCGCGCAAAAAATATCGAGGTTGCCGTCACCATCAACATCGCCGACGCGCAGACTGTGGCCGTGGACAAGATCCTCCCCGATCAGGTCATGACCCGTCCACGAGCCGTCGCTCTGCTGCTCGTACCACTTAAGCGGCCCGCATCCATCGCCATTACAGAAAACAACCTG
>JASHTO010000579.1 GCA_030040515.1 Terriglobia bacterium | reverse complement strand
TGGTGAAAGTCTTCACCTCCACGGAGTCGCGGCACGTGAAAGAGGTGGTGGCTTCGTCGCGCGAAGGCGGTTCCTCGTTGAACATCCTCTCCGGGTTCGTGGCCGGTAATTTTTCCAGTTACTATCTGGGACTGGTGATGATGGCGCTAATGGCTGTGGGTTCGTGGGTGGGCCTGGAGGGCCTGGAAAAGCTCATGCTCGCGGCGCCCGTGTTTGCCTTCGGTCTGGTGGCCTTCGGATTCCTGGGCATGGGCCCGGTGACCATTGCCGTGGATTCCTACGGCCCCGTGGCGGACAATGCGCAATCGGTGTTTGAGCTCTCGTTGATCGAGAATATTCCCAACGTCGATCAGGAAATCAAGAAAGACTTCAATCTCGACGTGAACTTCGACCGGGCCAAGGAGATGCTGGAGGCAAACGATGGCGCGGGAAACACCTTTAAGGCCACCGCCAAGCCCGTGCTGATTGGGACGGCGGTGGTGGGCGCCACGACTATGATCTTCGCTACGATCATGGCACTGACCGAAGGTCTCTCCACGAACGTGGACAAGCTCTCGCTGCTTCATGCTCCCTTTGTGCTGGGCCTCGTGAGCGGCGGCGCCATCATCTATTGGTTTACAGGGGCCTCCACTCAGGCTGTGTCCACCGGGGCCTACCGCGCGGTCGAGTACATCAAGGCCAATATTCGTTTAGAGGGCGTCGAAAAGGCCTCCATGGAAGACACCAAGAAAGTGGTGGAAATCTGCACCCAGTATGCGCAACGAGGGATGCTGAACATTTTTATCGCGGTTTTCTTTGTCACCCTTTCATTCGCATTTTTGGATCCCTTTTTCTTCATCGGTTACCTGATTTCCATCGCCATCTTCGGCCTCTATCAAGCCATCTTCATGGCCAATGCGGGTGCGGCGTGGGACAACGCCAAAAAGGTGGTTGAGGTCGAATTGAGGGAAAAGGGCAGCGCTCTGCACGACGCCACCGTGGTGGGGGATACGGTCGGCGACCCCTTTAAAGATACCTCTTCGGTGTCCCTCAATCCCATCATCAAATTCACCACGTTGTTCGGCCTGTTGGCGGTGGAACTGGCGGTCAAGCTGACGGCCACGAGCGGCAGCGGCTTGACGCATACGCTGGCGGCCGTCTTCTTCGCCATCTCCTACTTCTTCCTCTACCGGTCGTTCTATGGAATGCGAATCGGTACCTCGCCGGCCGGCGCCGCGGCGGAGTCCGCCCGGAAAGCTGCTTAATCCACTCTCCCTTATGGCGTCCAGGATTACTTCCGTTGAAACTGCGAGAAGGATTCACCTTACATCAGGAAGTGAGGGATGGCGTAGAGGGCAACGACTTCCATGCCGAGGTTCAGCACGGCATCCTGTACCACTTGCATGTAATGCAAATGACGACGGTCGATTCGCGAGCGGGTGACAAGCCCCAGGAGCCCGGTGATGAATCCGAGAACGGCCCAGCGTAATGTTTGCAGGGCATCAAGGCCGTCGCGGATTGCAACGATCACTGAAATGACGGCGGCAATCGAGTGCAGCGCCAGGATAAAAAGGACCTCGATCGGCATCCAACCCCCCCAGGGGAAAATTCCTCACACGGCGGTCCCCAGCCGTGTGAAAGGGCACGAGGAAAATGATCTCACTTGTCCAGCGAAGGGAGAGACCTTCCGACGCAAACGTGCGCTGGCAGGGTCGGTCGAGAAGACGACGTCGGTTACCGCTCGCTCCCGGCGTGAACTACCCTCTGCCCGTCCAGCATAGCAAAGCCGGCCCATTGGGCCAGAGGAAATTGATGCTACGCCGCACAAAGGGCATTTTCTTTCATTGACCTCCCCAAAACCTTATGGTATCACCGCTCAGTCAATTTCATTTCGGGAGAAATCGTTGAGTCTGCCAAAAGTTTTCATCACTCGTCCGCTGCCGCGAGCAGCGTTGGACCGAATCGCGGCGCATTGCGAGGTTTCCGTAAACCCCGATGACGTCCGCCTCCCTCCTGACCGGCTGGCGGAAGCCTGCCGCGAGGTGGAGGGAGTGGTGTGTTCCAGCACACCCATCACCGCTGAGTTGGTGGAAAAGTCGCCGTGCCTGCGCGTGGTTTCATCCGTGGGGGTTGGGTACGACATTATCGATGTGGCCGCCTGCACCCGCCGCGGCATCCTGGTAACTAACACGCCCGGCGTGGTTACGGAGGCGACGGCTGACCTGACTTTCGCGCTCGTGCTCGCCGTGGCGCGACGCATCGTGGAGGCTGACCATTTTATTCACGACGGCAAGTGGCGCGCCTGGCAGTGGGGATGCATGTGGGGCACGGACTTGGGGGGCAAGACGCTGGGGATCTGCGGCTTTGGACGAATCGGCCAGGCCGTGGCTCGCCGTGCGCGGGGGTTCGACATGCGCATCCTCTATCATTCCGTCGACCGCCCCACACCGGAGCGCGAGCGTGAACTCGGCGCGCAATACGTGGACCGCGAAACCCTGCTGCGCGAAGCCGATTTCCTCTGCCTCCACGTCCCGCTTACACCCGAGTCGCATCATTTGATCGGTCGTGCCGAACTCGCCCTGATGAAGCCCACCGCTTTCGTCATCAACACCTCGCGCGGGAAAGTGGTGGAGGAAGCTGCGCTGGTGGAAGCGCTACAGTCAAAACGCATTGCCGGCGCCGGCC
>JASHTO010000050.1 GCA_030040515.1 Terriglobia bacterium | reverse complement strand
ATTGACGCCAGGCTCAGCTTTGAGAGGAGGTGAATCTCTTTGCTTTGGTTTCATAAAGAAGCTCCATCTCTTTCTCCCCAGAGTGTCGACGATCTGGCTCTGCGGCTTCTGGATGAGTCGCGCTCACGCATCCGCGCGGAGCCCCGTCGAGTTCTTCTGCTTCCGCCTGACCAGACTCGCGCTCACAGCGGAGCCGGGCGAATTACCGAGACGCTCTACCGGGCGTTGTCACCACGGTGCGAGGTACACGTGATCCCGACGCTGGGCCAGCATGCCGCGCACACGCCCGACGAGAACCGGCGGATGTTCGGGTCGATTTCGAACGAGTGTATTCACGCGCACGACTGGATGAACGGCGTGATCCCCGTCGGCGTGATCCCCGCCAGCGTTGTGGCGGAAAAAACTCATGGAGCAGCCGATTGGGAAATTCCGGTGGATCTCAATAAAACCTTGATGAGCCGCGGGTGGGACCTCATTGTCAACATCGGCCAGGTTGTTCCGCACGAAGTTCTAGGATTCTCAAATCATAACAAAAACTACTTCATCGGGCTTGGCGGGAAACGCACGATTTCCGCTGCCCATCTGGCCTCCGCTGTGTGTGGCATTGAAAATAACCTCGGACGCCTGCTGACTCCTCTTCGGGATTGCTTCAACTGGGCTGAGGAGCGCTTCCTGGCGCAATTGCCGCACGTTTATCTTCAGATCGTCATGAGAAACGACGAACGCGGCGGGCTGCAAACCTGCGGCATCTACGCCGGAGCCGACAGCGAAGTCTATCGGGCCGCGGCACGGCAGAGCCGCCGGCAGAATGTCACCATCCTGCCCAAGGCGGTCCAAAAGGTAGTTGCCGTGATGCGGGGCGACGAGTATCGAAGCACCTGGGTGGCCAACAAGGCCATTTACCGCACGCGCCTGGCCATAGCGACAGGGGGCGAACTCCTCATCATTGCTCCCGGGTTGCAAAGGTTCGGAGAGCAGACTTCTGTGGACAGGCTGATTCGAAAGTACGGTTATATGGATATGCAAAGCGCGTTGAAGAAGTACCGGGAGAATGCGGACTTGCAAAACTTGGCCTTGGTTGTAGCGCATCTTTTCTATGGCTCGTCGGATGGCCGGTTTAGAATTCGCTACGCCCCCGGCCACGTCACCAAAGAAGAAATTGAAAGCGTGGGCTACCAATACGCCGAGCTGAAAGCGGCTCTGGCTCGCTACGACCCGGGCCGCATGAGAGAAGGCTGGAACAAGATGCCCGATGGGGAAGAGGTTTTCTTTATCGGGACGCCTTCCATTGGCCTGTGGTCCGCACAAGATAAGCTCGTTCGAGAGGAGTCGCCCTAAGATGGTTGAGGCGTCCGTGGTTTGTTCGCTTCAGCTCAGAGCGCCCCGCAAATGCTGCTAAAATGCCCACGGAGGATCCCGTGAATCGCAGGAGCTTCATTCAGAGTTCTTTCAGTGCGGTTGGAACATCGGCGGTGCTTCGTGGTGTGAACGACGGAGCGACGTCGCCGGCCGAAACGGGAGTGAGTGGTAGCCGCCCCAATGTCATCTGGATACTGGGCGATCAATTCCGTTCCTTTGCAATCAGCAGTAACGGCGACCCGAACGTTCATACCCCGAACCTTGACGTGCTCTCTGCCACCGGGGTCAACTTCGATCACGCCGTCTCCTGTTTCCCTCTCTGCTCGCCGTTTCGGGGTTCCATGCTGACGGGCCGTTACCCCCACCACTGTGTTCCGGGCCATGAATACTCTCTGCCTCAGGGCCAGCCGACTATTACGGCGCCTTTCCGTGGGGCAGGCTACCAGACCGCCTATTTTGGCAAGTGGCACGTGGATGGGTTTCACGAGCGCGAGGGCCGCGCCGCCATGCACATTGTTCCGCCCGACCGTCGAGGCGGCTTTGATACGTGGATTGGCTACGAAAATAACAACAGCCAGTGGGACTGTTGGGTTCACGGTGGGTCGGGTAAGGATGCTTTCCATTACCGGCTGCCGGGATATGAAACCGATGAACTCACCAATCTGCTCATCAAATACCTGAAGGAGCGCGGCGAGGAGGCGAAATCGAACAAGGAGCAGCCCTTTTTTGCCGTGCTTTCCGTCGAGCCTCCGCACAACCCGCACGTTGCGCCCGCGGAATTCATGAGCCAATACAACGGCAGAGAGCTTGAGTTGCGGCCCAACGTTCCGAACGTTGAATGGGTCCAGGAGCAGACGCGCCGCGAATTGGCGGGCTACTATGCCCAGATCCAAAATCTGGACTGGAACGTCGGCCGCGTCCGCGAAACTTTGCGCGAGATTGGCATGGAATTCAATACTTACATCTTTTTCTTCGCGGACCACGGCGACATGATGGGCTCGCACGGGCATTTCTTGAAGACCACGGCGTTCGAGGAGTCCATTCGCATCCCCATGATCGTGAGCGGTGGTTTGCCCTATTATGACGGCAACCGCAGCGGGCGCCCGGCGATTCCGTTCAATAGCGTGGACATCGCACCGACCACCCTGGGACTCTGCGACATCCCCAAGCCGGCTTGGATGGAAGGGACCGACTACTCTCACTATCGCCTTACCCGCCCGTCGAAGGAAGGCGAGCCGGATTCTGCATACCTCCAACAGGTAGTTCCACCAGGCTACTTCGACCCGATTCAACCAATGGGCACGCTGGTCCAGAGAGTGAGGGACTCGCAACCCGCAATTTTCGGAGACGTGATCAACCTTCCCTGGCGCGGCCTTGTGACGCGGGACGGCTGGAAATATGCCTGTCTGCCGAATACCTCCTGGCTGATGTTCAACCTTAACGAGGACCCTTTTGAGCAGGTGAATCTGGCGCACTACAACAAATATCGCGCGGAACGCCAAAAGCTGATCGCGCGCCTGAAACAGTGGATGAGTGATACGGGGGACCAGTTTGAGGTTCCGACGAACTAAGAGCTCGTTATTGCCAGATGCGGACTTCCGTGCTCTATGATCGCCCGGCATCTTGCCGTGCATCTCCGGAAATCGCCAACCTGTGGACCTTCAGCAGAGCCTTCACGACAATCTCGCCACCGGGGTCTAGTTCAGGGTTAATCGGGAGAAATAGCGTGGTCCCTTCTCGCCGCGA
>JASHTO010000578.1 GCA_030040515.1 Terriglobia bacterium | reverse complement strand
CAGACGGGCTGCTATTCTTTGGCTTGTATTCCGTTCCTCCCACGGCGCCTTTGTGGGACGACCTTCGGTCAGTGCTCAACGAGCTGGCGGGCTTGGGCCCGGAACTTGCCGCGGCACCGCAGCGGATCAGGTTGCCGATCGAATATCAGGACGTGGGCCACAGCCTGGATCGGGGGATTGAGTGGACCGCGCGGCCTTCGCGGAAGGGCCTTGTGTTGTTTACCGTCAATGCTGATCCCAATCCTGTAGCCGGGCGGATCACATTGCCCGCCGGATTTACCAAGTGTCAGGTGGTGGGGTCGGATGGACTGATTGAAGTAACTCGCGGCGTGATGGAGCTGACCTACGACCCCTTTGAGGCGAAGGGTCTGCGTTTAATCTGACGCGCCTGCACGCTCTACTTTGCAAGCAATTTCTTCAATTCGGCTTCGTCAAGGATCGCGATTCCGAGCGCTCGGGCTTTATCCAATTTCGAGCCGGCGTCGGCGCCCACTACAACATAATCCGTTTTTTTGCTGACCGAGCCGATTACCCGCCCGCCTTCGGCTTCGATCAGATCGGTCGCATCCTGGCGTGAGAGCGAAGGCAGGGTGCCGGTGAGCACGAATTGCTTTCCTGTCAACCTCCCTTCCCGTTTGCGGGTTTGCGCCTGTTCGAATTGCAGCCCTTTCTTGCGGAGTTTTTCAATAACTTCGCGGTTGCGCTTTTCCTGAAAAAACTCCTGAATGGCCTCGGCGATACGTGCCCCCACCTCCTCCGCCTCCATAAGCTCTTCCGGCGTGGCTTTGGCAATTTTGTCGAGAGCGCCAAAGTGATTGGCGAGCAATTGCGCGGTGCGCTCGCCCACGTAGCGGATCCCGAGCGCGAAGATCACGCGCGCCAGCTCCGATTGCTTGCTGCGTTCGATTTCGTCCATGACGTTTTGCGCGGACTTTTCGCCCATGCGCTCGAGATCGGCGAGTTGCTGGCGAGTCAAACTGTAGAGGTCAGCCACATCACGCACCAGGTGTTTTTCAACGAGCTGGTCCACCAGCACGTCGCCAAGTCCTTCAATGTTCATGGCGCGGCGGCCGGCCCAGTGACGCAACGATTCCTTGAGGATGGCGGGGCAGGCCGAATTCACGCATCGGTAAGCCACTTCTCCTTCCGCACGGCGGACGTCCTCCCCGCAAACCGGGCACTTTTTGGGCATCACGAACTCGCGTCCGTCCTCCGCTTGCTTCACCACCTTGACGACCTGGGGAATAACTTCGCCGGCGCGCTGGATGAGCACGGTGTCGCCGATCTTCACGCCCAATCGCTCCACCTCATCCATGTTGTGAAGCGTGGCGTGGCTCACGGTAACGCCGCCCACATCCACCGGCTCCAAGTCCGCCACCGGTGTGAGCGTGCCGGTGCGCCCCACCTGCGCGCGAATATCATTCACGCGCGTGGTTGCCTGGCGGGCCGGATATTTGAACGCCACGGCCCAGCGCGGCGACTTGGCGGTTGTGCCCAGCTCAGCCCAAAGCGCGGTGTTATTCACCTTGATCACAATCCCGTCAATCTCGTAATCCAGGCTCTCGCGCTTATTTTCCCATGCCTGAATGTAAGCGAGCACGTCATCAAACGCCGGGCAGCGTTTCCAATGGGGGTTCACCTTAAATCCTATTTTGGAGAGCGTTTCGAGCACTTGGGAGTGCTCGCGCAAAGGTTCGGCGCGATTCACCTGCAAATAGTAAACAAACATGTCGAGCTGCCGCTCCGCGACGATGCGGGGGTCGAGTTGCCGGATGGTACCCGCAGCGGAATTACGCGGGTTGGCGAATCGGGGCTCGCCGGCCGCCTCGCGCTGGGCATTGGCCCGCTCGAAGGCTTTACGGGTCATCATGACTTCGCCGCGCACCTCGAACTTCGCCGGTTCATCGATGGCTTTCAGTCTCTTTTCCTCAATGCGCAGCGGAACGGAGCGGATCGTGCGGATGTTGCCCGTCACATCTTCGCCTACCGTCCCATCCCCCCGAGTGACGCCTCGCACGAAATTCCCATGCTCATAAGTCAGCGCCATGGAGAGGCCATCCAGCTTAAGCTCCGCAACATATTCCACCTTGTCGCGGCCCGATAACTCACGAACGCGACGGTCAAAATCACGCAGTTCGTCCACGGAATAGGTATTGTCGAGGCTTATCATGGGGGACGAATGGCGCACCTTAGGAAGTTCCGCGGCGGGTGCGCCACCCACGCGCTGCGTGGGCGAGTCTCGCGTGACCAACTCGGGACGCTTCTGCTCAAGCTCCCTCAAGCGCTGCATCAGTTTGTCAAATTCGAAGTCGGAGATCTGCGGGTCGTCAAGCACGTAATATCGGTGCTCGTGATAGCGGATTTTCTCGCGCAGCGCGGCGATTTCCTTTTCGACGTTTTTGGTCACAGTGTACCTTTCACCTTCTCGCGGTGTCCACAATTCAAGTCTTCAATTATAGCGTGAGAGCAGCGGTCCAAGTGGCAGCGTGCCACTCGATCGCTCAGTTGATAAGAGTGTGGACAGCGTGGCAGAAAGGTGCGCGCCTCGAGGAACGGCGTTGCGTTATTCGCTTTAAGGATGCCGAAACGCCCTCAAGAGTAGATCTCGAAAATTCTCAAGCCAAATTGGATTAGGGCTGAGTGGATGAACGCTTAATCCAGCGATACGCCGCAACCGAATTTCTCCAGAAAAGTTTTTCGGTCGCTTCCCTGCCCCTGGCCTCAACATATTCGCGAACGACTTTTAGTTCCTGATTGAGGGGAGCAGAGTGATCGCTGTTTGGCCAATCGCTGCCATAGACGAGCCGGTCCGGGCCGTAGGTTTCCCAAATTTCATCGAGCCTTGCCCGGTAGGGGGCCAATTCCATGCGGACACGGCCATCAACGGGGTGTAATACTTCCGACACCTTGATATAAACCCGGGGTCGCTGGCCGAGTTCCCGCAATGAGGCCTGTACGGCCGCGCGGGTGTGCGTGTCTTGGGGAAGTTCGTATTGCGGCAAGTGATCGATGACGATTCGTAAGCTCGGCACCTTGTCCGAGAGTCGGACAGCAGCGGCAAGCAACGCAGCGTCAGGATTGGCTGTATCCATTGTTAAGCCGGCATCGGCGACCAGCTTCAAATTGGAAACGATCTGAGGTCTGGAAATCCCATCGGCGAGATTCCATCCCCACAGGTTTCCATAGCGAATTCCCCGGAATAGGGGGTTGCGGTGAAGTTGTTCCAATCGGCTTCCGAAGTCTGCCAAAGTGGGATCGATGTTGCCGATTGTCCCCACCATGATGGAGTCTTTCGCCGCGACGTCCAGAACCCACAGATTGTCTTCGAACCAAGGGCTGCATTCCACTTCAATAGCGCCCACGATGCCGAGCCCGTCGGTGAGCTTCCGGTAGACGCTGGGCAAAGCCGGCCGGGTTATGACCTTGTCGTCTTTTGGGGGCCAGGGGACGCCCTGCGGGCGCCCGGGGTCAAACAAGTGAATGTGGGTATCGATTATGGGTATAGATTCGGGCGGTTTCGCCATCGCCGGGGTGACCGCGCCGACGGCGTGCGTCATCCATTCCCTGCGGTTCATGGTGATATCTTAGCATTTCTCGGCACGCGCCCGACTAAAATGGCAAGTTGTTCAAGTGTATCCTCATGGCACCCAGTCTTGACACGGTTGCGACGCGGCTGATAGTGTAATCAAAGAACGGCAAAGATTCAGGGGTGTAGTGGGCTTTGAAGCAGCAAATCGCCATCCTAATATTGATCATTGGATTGGTCGGGTTCGCCACTCCGGACGCCGCGCAAAAAGGCGGCAAGGGTGCAAGCTCGGCTGAACCCGAGACCACACCCATGGGAATCCAACATGTTGCCCCCAATGCGGGAAGCAAATACACGGATTATCTCTATGGCGTGGTGAAGGAAGTCAGCAAAGACGAGATGGTCCTGACCAAAACCAAGGCCGGCGTTGACCAGACATTCAAGTTCAACAAGAAAACCAAGTTCATCCAGGACGGCAAGGATAGTTCTCTCCAATCCCTGAAATCGGGCGAAGAGGTGTGGGTGGATATGCACGAGGACAAGAAAACCGGCGATCTGATTGCCCGCAAGGTGGTCTCCGGGGTCTTCCTGATGTCGTCCGAGTGAGAACGCCACCGGGGCGTCTTGGTGTAAACAAGAAAGCGATTGCGAAAACGTCTGCGTGTAGGGCTGAATTCGTTCCACAGTCACTGACCTGCCATTGAAAAAAGGCATCCTCATTTATAATCCGGTCGCAGGGCGTCGCCCTGCCAGGCGGAAGCGTGAAGTTCACGAAGCCGCGAACGTGCTGCGGCAGGCGGGCTTAGAAATTGAGTTGGCGCCCACTCAGCGGCCCGCCATGGCGCACGAACTGGCCCAGGCGGCGGTCGCAAACGGCGTGGACTTGGTGCTGGCCTGCGGCGGCGATGGCACGATCAACGAAGTCATTAATGGATTGGCGCCGAGCACGGTGCCCTTGGGCATTCTACCGGGTGGCACGGCGAATATTGTCGCTCGTGAGCTTCGCATTCCCATTCATCCCGTCCGCGCTGCGCGCCAACTTCTGCGCTGGACGCCCCGCCGCATCGCTTTGGGTCGCGCGCGCTGGGAAGAAAGTGCCGAAGCGGCCGCCGGGCACAGACCCTTGCAACAGTCCCGCTGCCGGCTCTACATCAGCGTGGCGGGAATCGGCTACGATGCACACATTGTGTACAAGCTCTCACCGTGGATGAAGACCCATCTGGGCGTGACAGGTTACGTACTGGAAGCGCTGCGCCAGCTCGTCCTCTATGATTTTCCGAAGTTCGCCTGCCTTCTCGACGGCCTGGAACGCCAGGGGACCTTCGCGGTGATTCATCGCACGCGGCTTTATGCCGGATGGCTTCATCTTGCCCCCACGGCCGGGCTCTTCCAGCCGCGATTTGCCGTTTGCTCGTTTCCCAGCCGCAGCCGCCTGCGTTACCTGCTCTACGCCCTGGGAGTGTTGCTGCGGCAGCACACGCGAATGAGCGGCGTCTCTCTCGATCAGTGCACAGAAGTGCTTTCGGCTCCCGGCGAAATTGCGAACACCATCCGCTTTGAGCTCGACGGCGAATTAACCGGGGCAATTCCCGCGAAGTTCGAAATTGTGCCCGACGCGCTGACCTTGTTAGTGCCTCAGCCAAGCTGACAGATCACCGCTTCCTGTAACCTTGGGCGGGCCGCTGTGAGGTAGACCACCTTGGACAATCTGACCCACACCCTCACCGGCATCGCCATCAGTCAAACGGGATTGAACCGCAAGACGCGCTTTGCCACGCTGACGCTCATCCTTGCGGCAAATGCCCCCGACATCGATGTGTTGACCAGATTCCAGAGCAGTATTACCTA
>JASHTO010000577.1 GCA_030040515.1 Terriglobia bacterium | reverse complement strand
GTCACGCCCGTGGCACGGCTGGGTAGCGAAGTCTGGAAGTGATAACCGCTGAAAGCATCTAAGCGGGAAGCACGCCCCAAGATTTGATCTCCCAAGGGCGCGCGTTCGCGTGCTACTCGAACGCAATCCCTTTGAAGGGCCGCGGAAGACTACCGCGTATATAGGCTGGGTGTGTAAGCGCAGTAATGCGTTGAGCTGACCAGTCCTAATCGCCCGTTCGGCTTGACCATATATCTGCTGAAGATATCAGTGAACAGTCAACAGTTTAAGCAACAATGGCGACGTTTCGTCGCCACGCCTTCAAAAATTTGGACGCCACACTATTCAGAGAATTGCTGACAGCTTACAGCTCAGAGCCGACAGTTGAAGGGTCTGCTCGCCCTCACTGTTAGCTGGTAGCTATCGGCTGTCGGCGGTTCTTCAACAACTTTCCGGCGATCATACCGGAGGGGTCACACCCGTTCCCATCCCGAACACGGAAGTTAAGCCCTCCAGGGCCCATGGTACTGCGCGGGTAACTGCGTGGGAGAGTCGGTCGTCGCCGGGATTAATTTCGTAGCGCCGGGCTTTAGCCCGGCACTGAGTCGGCAGTCCACAGTTGACAGTCGACAGCAAAACCCAAGGGGCGCACGGTGTGCGCCCCTTTTGCTTTTGCGGCGCGGGCGGTTTAAGATGGCGCGGTGACTGTTCGGCTGCACCCGCACGCGCGCGAGCGCCTCAGCGAGAGGGGGGCAACGGAGGCTGAGGTCGTGGCCACCGTCGAAGCCGGGGAGAGGTTTCCGGCCAAGTTCGACAGGACTGGTTTCCGGCGCAACTTCATCTTTGGAGGCGAATGGTTGGGGCGTAAGTAATGGTTGGGGCGTAAGTATTCGACGAAACAGGTGGAGGCTTACGCCGCGGAAGAGAAAGAGGGGTGGCTGGTCATTACGGTTCTGGTAAAATTCTTCTGAGGTGCAACGCCGCATGAAACTTACCTACGATCCTCGATACAATATCGCGTATCTTCGTTTGCACGAGAAGACCGCCCGCGTGGAAACCCTGCGCCTGAGCGACGAACTCAATGTAGACATCGCCCCGGACGGAACGATCTACGGCATTGAACTGCTCAATGCTAATCACCAACTGCGGTCCGAAGATCACGGAAATCTGGTCATTGTTAACGAGGCCGCCGGCGATAAGCGCGAGATTCCCCTCGGATAATGGATGAAGCCGTGAAAGTGACCTACGATCCCGATGTTGACGTGCTCCGCATCCTGCTGAGCAACGCTCCCATCGAGGAAAGTGACGAGGATAAGCCGGGCGTGATCCTGGACTACGATAAGGACGGCAACATGGTGGGCTTGGAAGTATTGGAGGCCTCAAAACGAATCTCCAATCCACGATCCGTCGAGTACGCGGTGACAAGTTAAGCTGATAGGGGCCGATGGTACTGCGCGGTTAATTGCGTGGGGAGTCGGTCGTCGCCGGGATTAAACATGAAGATGGCTCCGAGTTCACCTCGGAGCCATTTTCGTTTTCGTTCTTCGCCCTTTCCCTGAAATCTCAGATCTCGTACCTAGCCCGTGTTCTTCTCTCCCCGGTCCCCGGCACCTAGCACCCGAAACCCGTTCTTCCCGCTTGCACTTCAATCTCTTCGGGTGTATACCCGTCAAGCTAATATCCCAGTCAATGGTTGCCGCGCATCTCGACGAGTCGGGGCGCGTGCCACGCGCGATCACAAGAAATCACACTAGGGGGCCAACAGCATGGGAAGCCGGACGAAAGTTTTGAGTCAGATTATCAGAAAGGGAAAGAAGATGACGAGGGGCTCGCGCTGGCGGCTCGTGGCCCAGGCTGGAAGGGAGCGCGCCTTCGCCGGAACTCTCCTCGCAACCTTCAATCTCGGCCACAGGCGTGTCGCGGTGTTCAGCGTTCCCAAGGATTGAGATGGCCGGCTGGCAAAGAGATCTGATTTGTTGCGGGTACCCATGGTCACTGTCTTCCTGGCCATAAGCTTTCTGGAGACGAGGTTACGAGCCCACGGTTAATTCTCCAAGTGAACTTGCCGACTCTACCGACCTTGCTTTTTCCGGTCGCGTGGTATATACAGTCAGCATCTTCGTCGCGTAGCTGTCAACTGGCGGTGCGTACACCGCGAAAGTCACAATGTATCTGCTACCCTCGCATAATTGTCCACCGAGGTGACATGTCATGGCCAAGCCCATTAAGATTCCCATGCAAAGAACTCGTGACTTATCAAAGGCAATCAAGTTCGCACGAAAACTCGGAAATGTGGTCCTGTTCAGCGGCCCCGGATCAGCTGGCGCCGCAGATACTGGACGCGTTCGCGGCGCGCGGCGGGGCACGACTGTGGTGCTGAATTGCCAGTCGAGAACAACCATGCACGAAATCCTGCGAATGCTGGCACGACACTTCGGTTTGGCACCGGCCACATCTAAGTCCGGCGTCTCAAGCGCCGACCTGTATGAATTACTCGCGAAGCGGCTGAGGGGGGGTACGCTCCTGCTTCTGCTGGATGGCGCGGACAAGCTTACCAGCAGTGCTTTCGGATTACTTCGCTCCTTTTACAATAACTATCGCCTGCCCGTGCTGCTCTTAACGGGTGAAGGCTCGGCACATGTCGTGCGCCGGATGATGGCCAAGCATCTCTCTTGGCGGGCGATGCAATACCCGGCGGCCGACAGTCAAGCTCAAGCGGGAAGCGGTCACTAGTGTGGTGACGCTTGGTCAAGCTATTTGTTTCCTTGGTTCAGCTCTTCTTTGCACAATTCACCAAGAGAGGCAAGTGACCAGAGAAGGGGGGAATCTTGAAGAAGATAGTGGGTAAGTCTGCATTTGCTGGCCTTATTGTATTCATCTTGGGTGTAATCGGCTTTGCTGCTTACCGAGCGTCCACGGGAATGACTGAGGGGATGCTCAGCCCAAGGCAGCAGCTAATTCCTTTTCTACTCGGGCTGGTTGCCGCTGGAGCAACAGGGTTGAAATTGCTATGGCGCTCGGGTTGACATGTCGTTGTGGAACGCTCGGCGGGCTACACTACCTGTCCGCGGGTGTCGCAGGCATCGCTCGTGGATTTCTGAAAATCGTGGGTCATGGGGCGGGCTGGCGCAGGGCGCATCTCTGCCGCCTTCTCAGCGATGTGCTAGAATCGCCACTTGGATAAAGGAAAGGGAATGGCAGGAAAACTCAAGTTGCGTCTGAGGCGGCAAGAGCACATCCCCGAAGTGGACGAGGCCACGATTCGCCTGCACATTGAACCTTTGGCCGAGGGCGGTTATCTCGCCACCAGCCGAGATGTGCCCGGGTTGGTCGCCGAAGGACGAAGCATCACGGAAGCCGTCGAGATCGCGCAGGGGCTTACCCGAAGGATCGTTGAGTCCTGCGTCGACCACAGCGACCCGCTGCCGCCCCTACTAGCAAAGTCGAGTCTAGGGCTATAATTGAAGAATGAGAAAACCTCAGCTTAAGCGCAAGGTGAGGCAGTTCACTGTGGTTATCGAGCAGGATGAAGACGGCTATTACGTGGCCAGTATTCCTTCCTTACCGAGTTGTCACACACAAGCCGAAGCCTCGCAGAACTCTCGCAGCGAATCCGCGAAGTGATTTCACTCTGTCTCGCTGTAGCGGCGAGTTCACCTCGCCATGTGGCGGCGTAAAGCCGCCGCTACATCAAACCCCACCACCACGAACGAGGCGTCAGGTTTGCTTCGGAAAGCAGTTCTCGGGTAGGATTGCAGCGGGGGAACATTCATGCCAGGCAGACGGAAAGCCAGGAATTATTCGCCGCTGCGCGAGCGACTGAAGCGGGAAGACGCCGCCGAGATGGCAAGGCTCACTCCGTCCGAACGCTTGCAGCGGGCGCTGGACCTTTCCGATTTTTGTCTCATGCTGGCTGAAAAAACCAGGGTAGCCGATGCTCAACGAAGCCTTGCGAAAGGTCGTCGCCGCCCTCGATAGGCTGGGGATCGCTTATGCCTTGGTTGGCGGCCTGGCCGTGGCGGCACGTGGAGCCATCCGTGCCACGCAGGACGTGGACCTTGTCGTCAACCTGCCGGTTCAGGAAGCGCGTTCACTGGAAGATTCCCTAAAAGCAGTTGGGTTCGGAGGGAAGTTTCAAAGAGGGGCCGTGGACGACCCGATTGCAGGCGTCCTTCGCCTTGCCATACCCGTCGCCGACGCAGAGGTCACGTGCGACTTGCTATTCGCTACACCGGGCTTACAAACCCGAACGGTCGATAACGCCATGCCGGTCGGCGTTGGCGGATTTGTCGTCAAGGTTGCGATGCCGCTCGATCTGTTTCTGCTCAAATTATCCGCAGGCGGGCCGCAGGACCTGATTGACGCTGCTCAGTTGCTGAAGCTGCAAGGCCGCAGCGAAAGGGCGCGATGGAAGTCAGCGGCGATGCGAGCGAGGCTGGCAGAGGAGTACAATCGCTGCCGCAAGCTTTTCAAATGAAGCACCGGCATTGGTCACAACCAAGGCCTGAACCAAATTACTGAATACGAGAGGAGAAGCTCATGCCGAAATTCGTTATTGAACGTGAGATTCCTGGCGCCGGAAAACTGACACCCGACGAACTGAAGGCCATTTCGAAGAAATCCTGCGACGTATTGCGCCAGATGGGGCCGCAGATTCAGTGGGTGGAAAGCTTCGTCACCGGCGACAAGATTTATTGTGTTTACATCGCGCCGGACGCCGAGTCCGTGCGCGAGCACGCGCAGCGCGGCGGCTTCCCCGTCAACCGCGTCTCCGAGGTGAAACGCATGATTGACCCCACCACGGCAGAGTGAAGGCGCAAGCGCGTCGTCATCGTGAGTTCATCGTGAACCTCGTCGCCGGTCTGTTCGCTCGGTCATTCGTGCCGACATGTAGGTTCGGAACAACCTACCGCTATTCCTCGGCGAATGTTGTGCCTCTTTGATAATGTCCCCTTTTCACCTCGATAGAAATGTCCCCTAATGAGACCTCCGAGAGGAGGTCAGATTGGGGCGAACGTTGATGAGCAGGCGGGAATTGGAAAGGGTAGAGGTGTTGGGGAGAGTGAAGGGTGGGCAATTGCGGCTGGTAGATGGAGCCGTGCTGATGGGGCTCAGTTATCGGCA
>JASHTO010000576.1 GCA_030040515.1 Terriglobia bacterium | reverse complement strand
GTTACCCCGACGGATTAAAGGGCCCGCACATCCCCCTCGGAGCAAGGCTCTTTACCATTTCCGACACCCTGGACGCGCTGACTTCCGACCGCAGCTATCGCAAAGCGCCGGGGTTTGAGGCCGCGCGGGCAGAAATCGAGCGGTGCAGCGGAAAGCAGTTTGACCCGCACATCGTGGGTTTGTTCCTCAAAATCCCCCTCGCCACATGGAAGCAGGTGCGTGAGGAGGCGGCGGTCCGCACCGCCGCGACGCGGTGAATTGGCCGGGCGCCAGCTTCACTCGCCCCTCAAATTCCGTGAATCCCGCTTGACTCCCGCCAGCAGCGCCAGCTCGCGCCATTTCCAGTGGCAGTCGACTTCCGCATAACCAATTTCGCGCAGCCAGGTTAATTGCTGTTCGAGATCGAGCAGTTTATTGGATGGATCTTCCTCCTCCGGCCGCAGGCCCATTGACCGGAGAAACTGCCGGTGAAGCTGATCGGTGGGGGAGGATACGTGCTCCAGATTGCAAAACACACCGCCCGGGCTCAGCAGGCCAAAAATCTCCGCGTAGAGGCTTCTTTTGCGCTCGTGCCGCACGTGATGAATGGCAAAGCTGGAGATGACGGCATCGAAGTGCCCCAGGGGCGGCAGGGGGTTTGAAAAGTCGTGCGGGACGACCGTCACGCGAGCGTCGCAGTCAAACCGACGGTGCAGAGCCTCGAGCATGGCGGGCGAGAAGTCGAGGGCAACGAACTCCGTGCGGGGCCGGTCCGCCCGCACCAGCATCAGCAGCCTTCCGTCACCACTCCCGACGTCAAGAATGCGTCCGGCATCGCGGGGGACAAACTCCAGCAGCGCGGCTTCGCCCTCCGTGCGATGGGGAATGGTGTCGGCCTTGTGAAGATAATCCAGAGCGTGCTCGGACGACGTCCAGAGATTGCGATCATCGGGATTGGGCATTTCGGTATTTTCCACGATGGCCGCTGGCAAGTCCATGGTTGATGGCCGGAGGATTGCTCAAATCGCCAGGTTAAAGGCGCCTTTCGTGGTTCCGGAAGCGGTTTGAGGGGGGCGAAGGCTGCACGCCTTGCGAGCACAGCGGCCGGGAAGGTCCGAGGTCTCAAAATAATGAATGGTGTCTCAGCTTGAATTCTGTAGCGGCGGTCTATCGACCGTCGTAAGGGCTTGCCATGGCAAGCCCTTACATATCGACGCTCATAGAGCGCCGCTACAATCCCGGTCAGCCGAACTTCACTCCTTATTTCGACTTCGGCATTTGCTTCAGATGCTTGCGCACTTTATCGGCGTCGGGGGCGTTGGGGGCGAGCTGGAGGTAAGCTTCCAATTCCTGGCGGGCGCGCGCGTACTGGCGCTGATTCTCGAGCGCGATGGCGAGGTTGAAGTGGGCGTCGGGGAAGTCGGGGCGAAGGCGGATGACTTCTTCGTATTCGTGAATCGCGCCGTCCACGTCCTTCTTATCGTACAGCGCTTCCGCGAGGTTTTGGTGGGCGTTGGAATCCTTGGGGTCGGTTCGCAGGTAATCGCGATAATCCGAAATCGCTTCACGCAAATTGCCCTGCTGATAAAGGGCGTTGGCCAGGCCCAGGAGTGCCTCGGGGTAATCGGGCTTGTTGAGCAGAGCCTGCTGAAACTCCCGGGCGGCATCGTTAGGCTTGCCGAGGTGGGCTAGGCCATCGCCGAGATAGAAATGGGCCTCGGGAAGATTGGGAGTGATGTGCAGGACGGCCTGGGCTTCGGCGACGGCGCCCGCAAAGTCATTCTGATGGTCCAGAGCGCGGGCGAGATTCAAATGCGCGTCACTCGATTCCGGCTGATCCTTCACCGCGGCGCGGAACGCCTGCGCGGCGCCCTGCCAATCCCCGGTCTTTTCCAGGGTTAACCCCAACATCTGCTGCGTTTCCGCATCATCGTGCAGCTTCGCGCTGGCGCGGTAAGCAGCGATAGCGCCCTGAAAATCGCCGCGGGCCAACAGGGCGTTTCCCAAGTCGCGCTGATAGGCGGAATTTGTGGGGTCAAGCTGCACGGCCGCCTGCTCCTCGGCGAGGGCGCCGGGCGCGTCGCCGTTGGCGCGCAGCGCCGCCGCCAGATGGCGGTGCAAAGCCGGATCATCGGGGCGCAGTTTCAGCGCATCACGATAGGTGGGTACGGCGAGGGCAAAGTTCTTCTGCTGCACCAGCAGATCCGCCAGAGCCACCAAGGCTTCGGCATAGTCCTGCCGCAGCTTGAGCGCTTGCTGGAGCTGCGTTTGCGCCTCCGTCGGCTTTTCCAATCCTTCCAAAACCAGCGCCATACGGAAATGGTATTCCGGGCTTCGCGGATCGAGCTCCAGCGCCACGCGATATTCATCCAAAGCCTTGGTCAGTTCCTTGGCGGACTGGTAGGCGTTGGCTAGGTGCGCGTGGGCGTCCGCATCATCGGGACGCAGGCGCACTTCCTCGCGGTACTCCTGCACGAAACCGTCCATATCGCCGGAGGATTCCAGAGCTTCCGCCAGGTTGCGATGATAGTCGGGGACGTCGGGAGAAAGCTCGGAGGCCTTGCGCAGCTCGCGGATGGACTCGGTCAAATCGCCCGTCTTGCGCAGCACCAGGCCCAGCTCCTCGTGCAGCGACGCGTCGGCGGGGTCCAAGCGAATTGCCTCGCGGTATTGGCTGACCGCCGCGGGATGATCGCTGACGGAGAGATAAGCGGCGGCGAGGTCAGCGTGGGCGCGGGCATTATCGGGGCGAAGGCGGACCACCCGCCGCAACTCCTCGATGGCCCCGCCGTAATCCTCTGCTTCGCGCATGACCAGGGCCAGTGCGTAATGATAATCCGCCTGGTTGGGGCGCAGTTGCACGGCCACGCGATATTCTTCGATGGACTGGCTCAAATCCCCGGAGTCGCGTAGCGCCCCGGCCAAGCTTATGTGAATTTCCGGGTCGTTGGGGCGCAGGCGGGCCGCGGTGCGATACTCGTTGATGCCCCCGGGCAAATCTCCCGCCTGGATCAGCGCCGCGCCCAGGCCGGAATGTGCGTCCGGATTCTCGGGGTTCAGCTCGACGGCTTGGCGATACTCCGCGCCCGCCCCCGCCGGGTCGCCGGATTGCAGCAGCATGGCCCCCAGGGCCGTGTGGATTCCGGAATCGCGCGGGGCCAGTGCCAAAGCTGCGCGGTATTCAAGCCGGGCTTCGCTGTAAGAGCGGTTCAGGGTCAGCGCGTTGGCCAGGCTCAGGTGCGCGGCGGGGTTGTTCGGGTGCGCGCCCACTTCCTCGCGGCAATCGGCAATGGCTTCGGGAATCTGCCCGCTGGCTTCTTCCAGCGCGGCGATGTTCGCGTGGACGCCGGGAAATTCCGGGCGCAGGCGCAGCACTTCCCGATATTCCTTCATCGCGTCGCCGGTTTTCTGCACCGCAGTGTAGGCGTTGCCCAGATTGTAGTGCGCTTCAACGTAATCCGGCCTGAGAGCAAGGGCTTTCTTGTAGGCAGCAATGGCATCGTCCCATTTGTTCCTCCGCGCGGCTTCATTGCCTTGTTTCAGGAAGTCCTGGGGTGTGGATGCTTCCGTCACTTCGGGGCTTGCGGCGGGAGCTTGGAGCGTGGGCGCTTGCGCGATGGCGGTTTGAACGGCCAACGCCAACATGCATACCCGTGCGGTCAGCAGAAAAGCGGACCAAGCCCCATGACAGGTTTCCGTCGCTGGCCCGCTCGGCAGCATAGATAATTAGGATACACCTAAGCGGGGTTCGCGGCGCGGTGGTCACTAATGACGAGGAGGTGGTACGGAACGGAAGTGAAGTTACGAGAGTGGGAAATGACGGGTAGAGATTTGACAGCATTTGCTTTTGGAGATATGGTTAGACGTACTTTTGGAGGGAACTTGAATGGCTAACGTTGCAACAATCATTCCGGTAACTGACCTTCGGCAGGATGCCGCAGCCGCTTTGAAGCGCGTCAAATCATCGGGGCAACCGGTGGTAATCACTCAACGCGGGAGGGCCGCGGCTGTCCTGCTGAGCATGGAAGCCTTTCAACGCAGCGAGCACGAGCGCGAAATTCTGCAACTCTTGGCAAAGGGAGAGCAGGAGATTGCCGCAGGAAAGGGATTTGATCTCAAGGAGGTTATGGCGGAGGCCGAAGCCCTCCTTGCGGGCAGGCACAAGTGAAGGTCCGCTTCACGCCCGCAGGACGAAATCAGTATCTTCAGGCGCTTTCCTACATTCGGGAGGACAACCCGAACGCAGCCCTGCAATTTCACAATAGGGTCGACCGAGCGCTTCGGCGACTCGCTCGATTCCCGCGTTCCGGCCGATCAATACCTGAGTTTCCGGACCTGCCGTTCCGAGAGGTAATCGTTCCGCCCTACAGGTTTTTCTATCGCAGCGAGGGAAATATTCTCTGGATTCTAGCCTGCTGGCATGGGCGGCAACTGCCCAGTGAACCGGTAGACCGGTCCTAAAGATGGATCGTGTCTAAATCGGGCAAGAATGTGAATCGCCGCTACGACGCAACTTCGCTCTCCGGCGAGTGCCAGGCGAATAATTTCTGTTTGAGCTCATCGCGATTCTCGCGGAAGGCGGGAAGAGAGGCGAGGTTCTTCATCTCCCCCGGGTCCGAGTCAAGATCAAACAACTCGTCGAGGTCGTCCACGTAGTAGCAATATTTGAAGCGGCCCTGGCGAATCATTGCGCCGGGGCTTTTGGTTTTCAATCGCATTTCCACGAAGACTGCACCTGTATTTTCCGCGCCCGGTTCATGCAG
>JASHTO010000575.1 GCA_030040515.1 Terriglobia bacterium | reverse complement strand
CGCCGATACGTTAAATTGCACCACCACCAAAATCCTCATTCTCCCTTCAAAACCCGCCGATAATCGAAATTGGGAAGTGTCGGGGAAACAGCGCCCCGTCGCCCGAAGACGGCTATGGGTCGCAGGGCGAGGAGGCCGGAGACAGCAGAGCGTTCGCGTCTTTGTGCTCTCTTGCTGACTCCTCACTCCTGAATCCTCGTTCCTGCCCTCTCGGAGTTTCCGGAATCCGGAATAGAAGGTTTGGAATCGTGCGCCGCCCCGGCGCCTCGGGTGAGGGAAGCAGCAGGCAGAAGGCAGTCAGCAGTTGACCCCATTCTGTTCGCTTCTGGCTCCTGAATCCTTAATCTGTTTCCTGCGCACTGTCCACTGTTTCTTCGGAATCCGGAACCGCAGATTCGGAATCGTGCGCCGCCTCGGCGCACGCCCCCCTGCCGTCCCCCCAAAATCCTGTGGCGCATTGGCGCAACCCGGACCTGCGGCATCGCTCCGGCTTTGCCGTTTAAGAAACTCTCTCCGGCAGTCATTTCCCAGCTTCGGAAATCAGAACAAGTCCTGGCACGCGCTCGAAATGCGCAAGATTATTGGAAACCAAGGGCACGGAGTGGCGCACAGCGAGGGCTGCGATCCACAGGTCATTGTCCGCCAGGATTCGTCCCTGTTTGCGCAAACGGTCCTTCAGGTTCGCATAGGCGGAGGACGTTTCGTGGTCGAGCGGAAGAATGAAGGCGGACCGAAGGGCAGTTTTGAGCTTGGCGACTCGTCGTCTTCCCCAGTTTCGCCACAGGGCTCCGAAGAGCAGTTCGCCTACCGTAATGAAGGAAAGAGCGGTGATCCGTCCTTCTACGTGGCGGAGATAAGGCAGGCCGCGCGGATCGCCTGGTTCCATCAGATACGAAAATACATCCGTATCGAGCAGGACGATGCTGAATGGTTCGTCAGTCACGGGAGGTTACGTCCGAGCGCGGTAAATCGCCTGGACGAAGGCGTCAATCACTTCGGTGGGCGGTACGATGCCGGCAAAAGCGAGTGGGTCAAAGGGTTTTGCGCCGCACTCGCGAGCCAGTTCCTCAATTGTCTTCCCCGGCATTGAGCGCCCCGTATGGTGATCGAAGCCGGAAGCGCGCCTTCGAGTGCGGCGAAGCAAGGGATGCAGCTTGGTCTTCAAGTTCAACCTCCGTGAAAAGTATATCACGCCTGCCTTGCCTAATTCCGGGATCAAAAATCCGGAATCGTGCGCCGCCCCGGCGCACGCCCTCCTGCCCTTTTTCCGGACGGATGCCCCGCCGGCTCTGGAGCGGTCGATAGGGAGGGGACGCAGGGCGACCCTTTCAGGGCTTGGGCTTTTTCGGGGTTCATCAACCCAGGCCGGTGGCCTGGGCTGTGATCGGTCGCCCCCTTGGGGCTCAGGCGGTAAGACTCAAGCCGCTGGAAATCCCGAAGCGCCGCATAGTTTCCGGAAAGCGAGAAGAGGGGAATCCGTGGGCCACGGGTCCGCGCCCGCCAGACGGCGATCGCTTATGGCGCGGCGAGCGTAGCCCACAAGGAAGTGGTGCCACTGCCCGATTCTCCGTTGTAAATTCCCGTACGTGATGGCAGCATGGGCGTGATGCCCGCGCGTGCTGCGAACTCGCCTGCAAATCTCTACGAGCACCTGATCAGCCGGGTAGCAATGGACCGCGTTTGTATGGAAACGCCCTCCGGCCAAACCTTCTCCTTTGGCGATGCGGACGAATGGTCGGGACGGCTGGCGAATCTGCTGATTTTGTGCGGCGTCGCTCCGGGCGACCGCGTGGCCGCGCAGATCGAGAAGTCCCCGCAGGCGGTGTTCCTCTATCTGGCTTGCTTGCGTGCCGGGGCGGCTTATTTGCCGCTTAATACGGCCTACACGCTTGAAGAAACCGATTACTTTTTGGGCGACGCGCGCCCTAAAGTAGTGGTTTGCCCGCCCGAGCGCCGCGAAGATATAGCTGGTCTTTGCCGCGGCCACGATGTTCCGCATTTGTTCACGCTGGGGCGCGAGGGAGATGGCGACCTGATCGAGAAAAGCCGGGGCATGCCGGCGAGCTTCCGTACCGTTCAGGTTTCGCCGCAAGACCTCGCGGCGATCCTTTACAGTTCAGGAACTACGGGAAAGCCGAAGGGTGCGATGCTCACCCATGCGAACCTTCTCTCCAACGCGCAGACGCTCGTGCAGGCCTGGGCTTTCACCCGCGCCGATGTGCTCCTGCACGCGTTGCCGATTTTCCATGTTCATGGACTGTTCGTTGCCCTGCATTGCGCGCTGATGAGTGGGGCGCGAATGATCTTTCTGCCTCGATTTGACGCCGCGCAGGTTTGCACGCTGCTGCCGCGCGCCACGGTTTTCATGGGCGTGCCAACTTATTACACTCGCCTGCTGGCGATTGAAGAATTCGGTCGCGCAAAATGCCGCGGGATGCGGCTCTTTACCTCCGGGTCGGCGCCGCTGCTCGCCGATACGTTTGAGCAATTCCGCCGGCGCACGGGACACACCATCCTGGAGCGATATGGGCTGACGGAAACGCTCATGAACACCAGCAATCCTCGCGAAGGGGAACGCCTGGCGGGTTCCGTGGGATTGCCGCTCGCGGGAGTTGAAGTGCGAATCGCCGGGCAGAATGATCGACCGCTCGCTGCGGATACCATGGGGGAAATTCAGGTTCGCGGCCCCAATGTCTTCGCCGGGTACTGGCATCGGCCGGAAATGTCCGCTGCATTTTTTACGGCGGATGGATTCTTCCGCACCGGAGATTTGGGAAGGATGGATGGCAAGGGTTACGCCTATATCGTCGGGCGGGCGAAAGACCTGATCATCAGTGGCGGGTACAACGTGTATCCAAAAGAGGTTGAAGACTGCATCGACCGCCTGGAGGGCGTGCAGGAATCGGCGGTCATCGGTATGCCCCATCCCGACTTCGGTGAGGCCGTGATGGCTGTGGTCGTTCCGCGCCCCGGAGCAAGCATTGATCCCGAAGCCATTAAGCTCTGCCTGCGCGGTCGTCTGGCGAATTATAAACTGCCCAAGTTGGTCGTTATTTCTATGGAGTTGCCTAGAAATACCATGGGGAAGGTGCAGAAGAACCGACTGCGTGAAGTGTTTCTGCCAAAATGGACGGAATTTGTAAAGAGTTTCGAACGAGTAGCAATCTTGCATCGTGTAGCGCCGGGATTTGGCCCGGAATTACCTTCCTAAAGGGCAGCTTTACATCCGGGTATTTTCAGAAACGAATTTTGGAATTCTAGCTTGAATTCGTATTACTGGAACGATTTCACACGCCCAATGCGATTTACGAAATTTTCAGAAAATTTCTGTTGACTTGCCCTCACTAACTAATTGATGATTCGTCTACACCGGCAGTTAATAGCTGGTGCAGTATTTTGGTACGGCGTCTGCAGATTCTGAAACAGATAACCATAGGAATTGAAGTTGGCCCGATGGTAGGCATTGGGGGGCAGTATGCGGTTTTGGCCTGAATCGGGCGCAGTATTGACTTATCCAGAATTCCTATGGAGGGTGAGATCGACAGATCGCCTGAAGCCCATGACCGATTCGAGCTTCCTCCCCACTGTGCCGTGAGGTTCAAGCAGGGCAGCCATCGGCCGCCCCGACGCGAGGAAACGTCCTCCAGTAGATAAGCTCAAGGTTTGGCGCAGTGGCAGGTGCGACTTATACATCCGAAAGGGAATTGAACTCCGCCCCAGAGACGGAGTTGGCTTCTAACCCTTCGGCCCCGCTCCCCAACCCTGATCTCAGTTCTGGCTGTTGTCCTTGTTTCTCTCTTCTGTCTGACGCCTCACCGCGCAGCGCATTTCCACAGCGTTGCGGCGGTCAAAGTCAAGAATCTCCTCGGGCCAAGTGAGGAAGGTCATGGGCAAAAATATTCCGGAAGGGCTTTCATGCGTCTACGCGGCATTGCCGACGCCGTTTGGGGAGGATGGAACACCACGATGGGAGGCTCTGGAAGGACTGGTGGATTTTGGTCTCGAACACGGGCTGAAAGGGCTCTGCTTGGGAGGCACCACGGGAGAATACGCCGCCACCAGCGTGGAAATGCGGCATGAAATTTACCTCCGCGTTGCGCACCAAGTCAAGGGGCGCGCACAATTAATCTGCGCGACGGGGTGTGAACATGCGGGACAGGTCAAGCAATTGGCTCGCGACGCGGCGGAGTGCGGAGCGATCGCCATTCTTCTCCCCCCGCCCGCATCTCTTCCCTACTCTCAGGAAGATTTGTTTGATTTCGTAGGGCAAGTCGGGGCTGATTTACCTTTGCCCGTCCTGATCTATAACATTCCTCAATGCACGCGCGACTTGGGAATCACCAACGTCCTGCGCCTGATTGCTACGGTTCCGAACATCATCGGCCTCAAAGACAGCTCGGGCAGCCGGCCCAACTTCGCAAAGATCGAGGCGGCGAAAGCCCAGGGGCCGCTGGCTTTCATGATCGGGAGCGATGATTTGCTCCTGGAGGCATTCCAGCATGGAGCGTTGGGGTCGATTTCGGGAATCGCCAGCGCCTGCCCGGAGTTGATTCTCCCGCTCTTTGAAGCTCTTCGCGCGGGCAAATTGGAGAAGGCGCGCACCCTGCAAGCCCGATTGGACGAATTCATCTTCCACATCCGCGATCTGCCCTCACCCTGGGCGATGAAACTTGCCCTGCAAGTTCGCGGTGTGGAGATGGGAACGCTTTCCTGGCCGATGGGCCCGGGCCTGTGCGAGAAGGCTCGCGAATTCCAAAACTGGTTCGCCGGTCAGGCTGCGTCGTATGAGGCGGTGGCGCCAACACCTGCAGGAGCCAAGCAGTGACGCCTCCCTAATTGCAAAATATAGTGACATCAACTCATTGTAGCGCCGGTCTCCGACCGGCGGTTTTTCGGCGCTCGCAGAGCACCGCACAGCGAACGGATGTCACGATATTTTGAAATCCTCAGTAATGTCCATGGTTTAGATAATCCGGCACCACAACATCCACGGGTGAAACCCCCACCGGCACTGTGGTGATAAGAAGCGAGCGGTCTTTGCTCAGACTGGTGGGGTCCGCGTGTAGAATGGCGAGGCTGGCGGCGGCGCGGTCCGCCACCACCAGGATTCGCTCATCAGGTGTCAGCGCAAGGGCGAGCGGCTTCATGCCGACCTGCGTTGAGGCCAGCAATTGACGATTGGGAACGTCCAATGCCAGCACCGTTCCGTCCCCGGCATTGGCGATGTAAAGCACACTCATATCCCGCCGGAAGACCCCCGCCACAGGGTTAAGACCCAAGGGAAAAGTTTGCTCCACATTGTCGTGAAAGGCATCGACGATAACCAGCGTGGAGGAGCTTTCTCCCAGAATGAATATTTCGCCGCCATCAGGCTTCAGCAGCAGGGCCGCGGGCCGCACGCCAATCTCGATGTGAGACAGAAGTTTACGTCCGGGCAGCGTTGCAACAGAAACCTTCTCTTCTCCCGTGTCCGCCACGAAAACCTTGGAGTTGTCCGGAAGAATCGCCATGGGGCCGGGAGACTTACCGACGCCGGTCGAACCCAGAATCGCATGCGTGACCGCATCAATAAAGGTGATGGAGTCAGGAGAAGCTTCCGCGACCACCAAAGTCTTTCCATCGGGGGAGAGCGCTAGGTCGGAGGGCGTGCCCTCCAGCCGCAGCCGGGTGGTGACGCGGGGGATTCTCGCTTCCGGGGAACTGCCCGGTACGCCCTCCCAGTCAAGGAAGATGAGTTGCTGGTCCGCCGGATCCAGAACATAGGCGGAACGGCCATCCGGGGAGAATGCCAGGTCCTTGGCGCTCCGGCCCACGTCAAGTGTGGTCAGGATTTTTAGATTGGGAAATGCTGTAACACTGACCTTGCCGGCCTCGGAAACCACGTACAGTTGCCGCGCGCCCGGCCGTTCCAGAACGCGCACCGGGTGGGGGGCGACGGGAAGGGAAGACGTGGTGCGGAGCTGCGCGAGATTCACCGCGGTCAGCGTTCCACTCTGATAATCGACCACATAGGCCGTGTAGGGCGCGAGGGGTTGAGCGCGACGGCAGGAAAGCGAACACAAAATTACAAATGCCAGTGGGCAGGCGAAGTGGCAGGTCTTTCGAGCGCGACTCCACAATGACCGGCTCAAAGGAAATTGGACTGTGACCCTTGCGATCGGCATGTCGGAACGAGTTTGCCGGTCCTCGGAGATACAACCCGCGAAGCGCTTCGGTTTGCAGTGCTTGCCGATGATCACTTGCGGCTCGCCGCCGGCGTGATGGTTCTGCCCAGCACTCCGGCAATTGCTGAGGCTTGCTCAACCAGCGTTTCAAATTGTTGGGGAAAGAGAGATTGGTAACCGTCAGAAACGGCGTGGTCCGGATCGGGATGGACCTCCACGATCAGACCGTCAGCGCCCGCCGCCACCGCGGCGCGCGCGAGCGGAATCACTTTGTCGCGTTTGCCCGTGCCGTGGCTGGGATCGACAATGATCGGCAGGTGAGAAAGCGTTTTGACGGCGGGGATCAAGCTCAAGTCCAAAGTGTTGCGGGTATGATCGGCAAAGGTTCGCACGCCGCGCTCGCACAAAATAACGTTGTAGTTTCCCTCCGCGAG
>JASHTO010000574.1 GCA_030040515.1 Terriglobia bacterium | reverse complement strand
AACTGGTCGCGCAGCCCCAGCGTGTAATTTCCCCGGCCATCGAAGGCGCGGGTGGAGACGCCGCGAAAGTCACGAACGCGCGGCATGGCCACGTTCGTCAGGCGGTCGAAAAACTCGTACATGCGGTCGCCGCGCAGGGTCACCACCGCGCCGATGGGCATGTTCTTGCGCAGCTTGAAATTGGCAATCGACTTCCGCGCGCGCGTAATCACCGGCTTCTGCCCGGTGATCTGGCCCAATTCCGCCGCCGCCGAATCCAGCAGCTTGGCGTTCTGAATCGCTTCCCCCAGGCCCATGTTCACCACGATTTTTCGCAGGCGCGGAACGGCATTGGCGTTGCCGTAGCTGAATTCCTTCACCAGGGCCGGCACCACTTCCTTCTGATATCGCTCTTTCAGTCTGGGAACCATCCTGTCCTTCGTTCCTCCCGGCGGCTACTTGTCCAGCGATTTCTCGCATTTGGCGCAAATGCGCACTTTCTTTCCGCCCGCCATAGCGCGATGCTGGATGCGCGTGGGCCCGCAATCACTGCACACCAGAGCCACGTTGGAAACGTCAATGGGGCCTTCCTTCTCCAAAACTCCCCCGCGAACCTGCTTGGCGGGATTGGGGCGCACGTGGCGCTTCACCATGTTCACGTGCTCAACATAGACGCGATGCTTGCGCGGCTCGACTTCCAGAACCCGGCCGCGCGTTGGCGATTCCTTGGTTCCCCGGCTTCGCCCCGTCATCACCTGCACAATGTCGTTCTTCCGGATGTCCATATTACTGTTTCCTGTTACCTCTTCCCTGTTCCCTGCCCTTAAAGAACTTCCGGCGCCAGCGATACAATCTTCAGAAATTTCTTCTCGCGCAGCTCCCGGGCCACCGGGCCGAAGACGCGCGTGCCCACCGGTTCCCCCGCGTCGTTGATCAGCACCGCGGCGTTCTCATCAAATCGAATGTAGCTGCCGTCGCGCCGCCGCTGTTCCTTGCGCATCCGCACGATGACGCATTTCACCACTTTCCCTTTGGGAATGGCGCTGTCGGGCGCCGCCTCTTTCACCGCCGCGGTGATGACGTCGCCCAGGCCGGCCTGCAATCCCACATCGCCGCCCAGAGGCAGGATGCAGGAAAGCTTGCGCGCCCCGGAATTATCCGCCACCTGGAGCATGGTGCGCATTCCGATCATACTTCCACCTCCGGAACCGGTGCGGCCGCCGTCGCCTTGGCCACCACTTCCACCACCCGCCAGCGCTTGCGCGCGCTCAGGGGGCGGGTCTCCTCGATGCGCACCGTGTCGCCCACCCGGCACTCGTTCTTTTCGTCGTGGGCGAGGAAGCTCTTCGACCGCCGCACCACGCGCTTATAGAGCGGATGAATCACCTGCCGCTCCACGGTAATCACCACCGTCTTCTGCATCTTATTGCTGGTGACGACTCCGACCTTTTCCTGCCGTTTTCCCGGCCCGGCGCTCTGCGCCTGTACGCCCGCTGATTCTGTCACCGCTCACCTACTTCGTCTGGGTTGCGCCCATCTGGCGCTCTTTCACCAAGGTTTTGACCCGGGCAATTCCCTTGCGCAGCTCACGGATGGTGGTGAGATGCTCGGTCTGCCCGCCCGCCATTTGAAACTTCAGGCGAAAGAGCTGATCGGAAAACTCGCTCTCCCGAGTCTTCAGCTCGTCGTCGGTCCACTCCCGCATTTTCTCCGCGGGCCACTTCCATCGCTTGTCCTTCGCCAGCTTCATGGTCTCTCCACATCGCCCCGAGTGCCGGCCCCGCCGCGGCGGGACGGGCCCTGCGCCGGCTATGCCGCTTCCGCGCGCGAAACAAACTTGGTCGGCAGCGGCAGCTTGTGGCTCGCCAGGCGCATCGCCTCGCGCGCATCCGCCTCCGGCACGCCTTCCATCTCAAACAGCACGCGGCCCGGCTTCACCACCGCCACCCAGAATTCCGGCGCGCCCTTGCCTTTTCCCATGCGGGTTTCGGCGGGCTTCTTGGTGACCGGTTTATCGGGGAAAATCCGGATCCAGAGTTTTCCGCCGCGCTTGATGAAACGCATGATGGCCACGCGGCTGGCTTCAATCTGCCGGTCGGAGATCCATCCCGCCTCCACGGCCTTCAACCCGAAGTCGCCAAAGGAAAGGTCGGACCCGCGCCACGCCTTCCCGCGCATCCGCCCGCGCTGCTGCTTCCGGTACTTCACCTTGCTCGGCATCAACATAGGTCAAATCCCAAATCCGAAATCATCAAACGACCCGTAGGGGCAACCCTTGTGGTTGCCCCGCCTGGATAGGGCGGCCACAAGGGCCGCCCCTACAAACCAATGTCCTTACGCCCCCGCCGGAGCGCCCGGAGATCGTTCCTGCGCCGGCGCCTCGGCAGGCTCAGCGGCTTTCTTTTCCATCCGGTGCTTTTGCTCCAAAATCTCGCCGTTGTAAATCCAGCACTTCACGCCAATCACGCCGTAAGTGGTGTGCGCTTCGGCCTGCCCGTAGTCGATATCCGCCCTCAGAGTGTGCAACGGCAAGCGGCCTTGCAGGTACCACTCGGTGCGGGCAATTTCCGCGCCGTTCAGGCGGCCGCCGCAGCGGATCTTGATTCCCTTGCAGCCAAACCGCAGCGCCGAATCCACCGACTTGCGCATCGCCCGGCGGAATGCCACGCGCTTTTCAAGCTGCAGGCAAATCGCTTCCGCCACCAGTTGCGCGTTCAATTCCGGGCGATGCACTTCCTGGATATTGATGGGCAAAACTTCGCGCCCCGTGCGCTTCTGGATTTCCTGCCGCAGCCGGTCGATTTCCGCGCCCTTGCGCCCGATGATGATGCCCGGTCGCGCGGTGTGGATCGTTACCTTGAGCTTGTTGCCCGGCCTCTCAACTTCAATGGACGCCACACCCGCGGCCTTAAGCTGGTCGCGGAGGCGTTCCTTGAGCTTCAGGTCTTCGTGGAGCAGCTCGGCGTAGTCCTTTTTGGCGAACCAGCGCGACTTCCACGTTTTGTTGTATCCCAGGCGAAACCCGAATGGATGAACCTTCTGACCCACTCCATGCCTCCTTGTCGGCCTGCGGAACCCGGCTTTCATTCCGCCCGCGGCCGAACGCTCCTCGGCCAGCGGCCGACCAAAATTCGACCCTACGCTTCGTCTTCCGGCGCTTCCACCACCACGGTAATTTGACTCGTCCGGCGCTGATAGCGGTAAGCGCGTCCCATGGGAGCCGGGCGCACGCGCTTCTGCCGCGGACCTTCGTTCACGAACGCCCGCGCCACCACCAGGTCGTCAACGTCCAGATTCTCCGACTTCTGCTCGGCGTTGGAAACCGCCGAGCGCAAAAGCTTCTCCACGTCGCGGGTAATCCGCTTCTTGGTGAAGTTCAGAATGCTGAAAGCCTCACTGACGCTTCGGCCGCGGATCTGGTCGATCACCAGGCGGGCTTTCTGCGGCGAAATTCGAACGTATTTGTATGTGGCGCTCGCTTCCATCGATTCACCTGCCGAAATTAGCTGGCCCCTCCCGCGCCGGCCGCGGGCGCTGCGGGCTTGGCCGCTCCTCCGCCCACCGGTGGGGGCGCCGCTGCTGCCGCGGCTTTCTCCGCTGCGATCTTCACGCCGTGGCCCTTGAACGTGCGGGTGGGCGAGAATTCACCCAGCTTGTGTCCCACCATGTTTTCCGTGATGTACACGGGAATAAACTTCTTGCCATTGTGAACGGCCAGCGTGTGCCCCACCATCTCCGGCACAATCGTGGACCTTCGCGACCAGGTTTTGACCACTTTCTTCTCGAACCGCCGGTTGAGCAGCTCGATCTTTTTCATCAAATGGTCGTCCACAAACGGACCTTTTTTGAGCGACCTTCCCACTTCATCCTCCCGCTATTTCTTCTCACGCCGCTTGACGATGTAACGATCCGTCGCCTTGTTGTTGCGCGTCTTGTAGCCTCGCGTGGGCTGTCCCCACGGCGTCACCGGATGTCGCCCGCCGCTGGTCTTGCCCTCGCCGCCGCCCAGCGGATGATCCACTGGATTCATGGCCACGCCGCGCACCGTAGGCCGGATTCCCATCCAGCGCCTGCGCCCAGCCTTGCCGATGGAGATGTTTTCGTGGTCGAGATTGCCGAGCTGCCCGATTGTCGCCACGCACTCGATAAAAACCTTGCGAACCTCACCCGAAGGCAGGCGCACCTGGGCGTAATCACCTTCCTTGGCGAGCAACTGCGCCGCACCGCCCGCGCTGCGCACCAGTTGGCCACCTTTGCCCGGACGCAATTCGATGTTGTGAATCATCGTGCCTACGGGAATATTCTTGAGAGGCAGCGCGTTGCCGGTCACGATGTCGGCTTCGGGACCGGAAACCACGTGGTCCCCCACTTTCAGACCCAGCGGATAGAGAATGTAGCGCTTGTCGCCATCCACGTAGCTCAGCAGAGCGATGAAGGCGGAGCGATTGGGGTCGTACTCGATGGTCGCCACGCGTGCCGGAACTCCCGTCTTGTCGCGCTTGAAATCGATCAGCCGGTAGTGGCGCTTGTGCCCGCCGCCGCGCCGCCAAATCGTCAGCTCGCCCTGATTGTTGCGGCCGGAAATGCGCGTCTTCGGCTCGAGCAGCGGCTTGTAGGGCTGCGAGGTAGTAATCTCTTCAAACGTCAGGCCGGTCTGGAAGCGCCGAGTCTCTGTGTACGGTCGATAGGTTTTGATTCCCATAACTTCTGTCTTCCTTGGCGGAGCGAGAACCGAACCGCCTCGCATCCGCTTGTTGACTTGATCCAGCCTACGGCGTGCCGGCAACCTCCGGCATCTTCTCCCCCGCGCGCAACTTCACGTAAGCCTTCTTCCAATCGGGCCGATGACCCACGGTGCGTCCCCGGCGGCGTTCCTTGCCCGCGAACGTCAAGGTGTGCACCGATTCCACTTTCACTTTGAAGATCGTCTGCACGGCTTCCTTGATTTCCGTTTTAGTGGCGTGTTGGTCCACTCGGAAGCAAATCGTCCGGCCGTGCTCTTTGGCAATCAGGCTCTTTTCCGTCACCAGGGGCTTCTGCAAAATCATGTAAGGGCTTCGATTCATCGCAGCGCCTCCTGAAGCCGGGTAAGCGCTCCTTCGGAAATCAACAAGTGATAATGGCTGAGCAGATGGTATGGATGCAGCTCGTGCCGGCGAACCAAGTCGCACCCTTTCACGTTTCGTGAGGAGAGCTCCAGGTTGCGATTGACGGAGTTATCGACGATGAGCACACCCTTCTCGAGCCCCAGCTTGTGCAGCGCTCCGGCGAAAACCTTGGTCTTCGGCTCCTCCAGGTTGAGCTGATCCACCACGGTCAGTCGCTGGTCCTGAAACTTCGCGGCCAATGCCGAGCGCAACGCCCCGCGCAGCATGCCCTTGGGCAATGCGTAGGAGTAATCGCGCGGCACCGGACCGTGAGCAATCGAGCCGTGCCGCCACAGCGAGCTGCGGATGCTGCCCACGCGCGCCCGGCCGGTTCCCTTTTGCCGCCAGGGCTTCTTCCCGCCGCCGCGCACTTCCCCGCGGCTCTTGGTCTTGTGCGTGCCGCTGCGCCGGCTGGCCAGATACTGCTTCACCGCTTCCCAAAGCAGACTCTGATTGGGCCGGGCGCCGAAAATTTCATCCGCCACGGGAAGTTCCCGCAGCGTTTGTCCTTCCAGGTTTTTCACTTCAACAGTTGCCATGGCCTGAAACTCAAAATTCTAAGAGGTCCCTTCTCTCTGCCTTCTGCCTTCTGCCTTCTCTTACTTATGCGGCGCTTTCGCCTGGTGCACTAGAACGTAACCACCCTGCGGACCGGGCACCGAACCTTCCACCAGCAGCGTGTGATCGTCCGCCAGAACCTGAACGACGCGCAGGTTCCGCGTGGTCACGCGCGCATTGCCCATGTGTCCGGCGGCGCGCATGCCCTTCATCACCCGCGAAGGAAATGCCGAGGCGCCAATCGATCCCGGCGCGCGGTGGAACATCGAACCGTGCGCCGCTCCGCCGCCGCCAAAATGGTGGCGCTTGTGGAATCCCGCAAACCCCCGGCCCTTGAAACCCCAATCACGTCCACGCGGTCGTTTACGGCGAAGACATCCACCAGGACCTTGTCGCCCACCTTCACTTCGCCGCCGTCCTGGGCCAGGCGAACCTCGCGAAGGAAACGCACAGGATTGGCGTTGGCTTTCTTGAAGTGTCCTGCGAGCGGTTTGTTCACCCGCTTGGGTGGAGGCACTTCCACCAAACCCAATTGTGCGGCGTCGTAGCCGTCGGATTGCTGCGTCTTGCGCTGCACCACGACACACGGGCCCGCCTTCAGCACCGTTACCGGAATCATGTCGCCATTCTCGGCGAACACCTGAGTCATCCCGAGCTTTTTGCCTAAAATCGCCTTTACCATATGCGTCACTTGTCACTCGCCCTTTGTCATTTGTCCACTCTCGATTCGCCACGCGCGAATGATCAGGGACAAGGGACCAAGGACCAGTCTATTTCGTATGTTCTTTTCCGAACGCCTTGATCTCGATATCCACGCCGGAGGGCAAATCGAGTTTGGTCAGGGCCTCAATCGTCCCGGAAGTCGGCTCGAGAATATCTACCAGCCGCTTGTGGGTGCGAATCTCGAACTGCTCGCGCGATTTCTTGTCCGTGTGGGGCGAGCGCAAAACGCAATACTTGTTCTTGAGCGTGGGCAGCGGAATCGGACCCGCCACCTGCGCGCCCGTGCGCTTTGCCGTGGAGACAATCTCCGCCGCCGACTGGTCGAGAATCCGGTGATCGTAAGCCTTCAGGCGAATTCGAATTTTCTGGTGTAGCATTGCCCTCCAAATCTGTTAGTTATCCGCTTTATTGAATAACCTCCGCCACGGTGCCGGCGCCCACGGTGTGGCCGCCTTCGCGGATGGCGAAGCGCAGGCCTTTTTCCATGGCGATGGGCGTGATCAATTCGATTGCCAGGTTCACGTTGTCGCCCGGCATCACCATTTCCGTACCCTGCGGCAGCGTCGCCACTCCCGTCACGTCCGTCGTGCGGAAGTAGAATTGCGGTCGGTAGCCGTTGAAGAACGGCGTATGCCGCCCGCCCTCTTCCTTGGTCAAAATGTATACCGAGGCATTGAACTTCGTGTGCGGCGTAATCGACCCGGGCTTCGACAGCACCATACCGCGCTCCACGTCGTCCTTTTCCGTCCCCCGCAGCAGCACGCCGATGTTGTCCCCCGCCTGCCCCTCGTCCAGCAGCTTCTTGAACATCTCCACACCCGTCACCACCCGCTTGAACGGCTCCGGCCGCAGCCCCACGATCTCGATCTC
>JASHTO010000004.1 GCA_030040515.1 Terriglobia bacterium | reverse complement strand
CGGAAACATGCCTATGATGACGATGAAGCAGGGTGAGCGAGTGCGCTGGTATGTGGCCGCGCTTGGCGACTTTAATAATGCCCACACGCCTCATTGGCATGGCAACACGGTTTTGGTAGCCGGCCAGCGCACGGACGTCCTGAACCTGGCTCCGGCGCAGATGATCACTGCGGACATGGTGCCCGACGCGCCGGGCATTTGGCTCTATCACTGCCACATCAGCGATCACATGCTGGCAGGGATGGTGGCACGATACGAGGTGAAGCCGCGGTAGCGATTCGTGGCACGGACTTCCAGCCCGTGCGCATGGGCTGGAAGCCCATGCCACAGCGTCCGGTACCGGTACTTCCGTTTACTGGCGCGGCTTGAACGCATTGGGCGGCTGTGCTAGCCTTAGTCGGCATCGAATTTTACCGACTGGAGGTGACTCGCCCATGAGCACTCCTACCGAGGCCGTCCGGGAGCAACTGATGGCCGGAAATGATGAATATCGGCGACTCCGTGAGGAACACGCCCGTTACAAATCCCAGCTTTTCGAACTCTCCGCCAAGACGTATCTCACCGATGACGAGCAGGCGGAAGAAGTTCGTCTGAAAAAACTGAAGCTGCGGGCGAAGGATCAGATGGAAAATCTGATCCGGCAGGCTCAAGCCGTGCACTAGCCAGTTCAGAATTGGCTTGAGCAGAAATTCGAGGCAGGCGGCTCGACCACGCGGGGGGCGCGGCGGGAGTGGAAATTTATCCCGCGAATGAGACCATTTCCCTTCACCCGCAGCCGTATATCTTTAGCCTGTTCCACAGGTTGGAGCATCGAGGTCCATGGTCAAGGACGGCTACGGGTACGGTTTGCCTCTGGTATTGATCGCCGGCGGCTTAGTGGGCTTTTGGCTTCACCGCCCCAGCGTTTTCCTTCTTGCCGCGGCCATCTTTTTCGCCATCCTTTCATTTCTCGTTCTCAATTTTTTTCGCGACCCGGAGCGAGCGGTTCCCGCTGAACCCAACGCCCTCGTCTCGCCCGCGGACGGCCTGGTGGTTCAGCTCGTCGAGGAGGAATACGAAGGCCGGCCAGTTCGTCGCCTGAGCATCTTCATGTCGCCCCTCGACGTTCATGTGAATCGCGTTCCCATCGCCGGGCGAATCACCGCCATCAACTACAAGAAGGGCTTGTTCCGCGTCGCCTCGCTGGATGTGGCCTCGCTCGAAAACGAGCAGAATGTCTTCACGGTGGAGGGTGAGCAGGGCCTGGTGGTGGTCAAGCAAATCGCTGGCGTGTTGGCCCGGCGTATCGTATTCTGGAAGCGAATTGGCGATTCGCTGGCGCGCGGCGAGCGGGTGGGAATGATCAAGTTCGGCTCGCGAGTCGACGTGCTGGTGGCCCCGACGGTGGAGTGGCGCGTGAAAGTCGGGGACCGTGTGCGGGCCGGGAGCAGCATCCTTGGAACCACAGCCTCCCAAACCGGTTGAGCAGCGCCGCGGTGTGCGGCGCGGCATGTACGTCCTCCCCAGCCTCTTCACGGTGGGCACGCTGGTCTGTGGTTATTACGCTATTCTGGCCACGCAGCGCGCCAGCCAATTTCTTGCCGCGGGCAATCTCATCATGCCCGGCGTCGCGCCGGAAGCTTCCTCGTACCTCGCCCAGGCGTCCATGGCCCTTGATAATGCGGCGCGTGCCCTCGGCTGGGCCATTGTTTTTGACGGACTTGACGGCCGCATCGCCCGCCTGACCAACACCACCTCTCCCTTCGGCCGGGAGCTCGATTCCCTCGCCGACGTCGTCACCTTCGGCCTGGCTCCGGCCATCTTGGCCTATGCCTGGGGAATGAGCGCCATCGTGGAATTCCCCGGCGCGCCTCAATTCGTTCACAACATCCCCTGGCTTATTACTTTCGGATTTGTGATTTGCGGCGCGGCGCGCCTGGCCCGCTTCAACATCGATGCCGTCAAACCCACGACCGACCGCCGGTTCTTTGTGGGCATGCCTATTCCCGCCGCCGCCGGGTTCGTCGCCGCGGTCGTCCACTTTTACAAGCAGCCCCTCACCACCTGGGAATTCTCCGCCGTATGGGTGGTCATCGTGGGGATTCTGGGCTACCTGATGGTCAGTCGCATGCGCTACTACAGCTTCAAGGCGCTCGACCTCCGCAAGCGCCGGTCCTATCTTGTGATCATCGCCATCGGGCTGGTCGTTGGAGGTGTGTGGATCTACTCGGAGCCCGTCCTGCTCACCCTCGCCATCACCTACGCCATCTCCGGCATCGTGCTGAGAATCACTTCGCGGATTCGACCCCATCCACCGGCGCCAGAAGAGGTCCACGCCGCATGAATCCCGTAAAGGCCACAAATGCCACGAAGGAAGGACACCGGGTGGCGGTCGTGGGAGCCTCGTCTCTGCTCGGCAAAGAGTTGGTTGCAATTCTTGAGCAGGGTAAGTTCCCCGTTTCGCGCCTCCTGACCTTTGAGGCCGACGAAGCCGAGCCCGAGCTTCCCATCATCGACCTGAACGCGGACTCTTCCGGCATTGTTGAAGACAGCCAGATTGGCGAGGAGGAATTGGATTTCGCATTTCTCACCGCCCGCGTGCGCGAGCTGCCCGCCTTTCTGAAATCCTGGCACCAGCAAGGCCCTGCCGCACGCTGCCTGGTAATCGACGTGCTCGGCGAAGGATGGGGAGATGCCGGCGATTCGCCTGCCGCTGGCAAACTGGCCGAAAATCTGGTCGGAATCCCTTTTCTTGATCGCCGATTTCCTGTGCCCGGAATCCACTCCGCCGCCGGCCGCCTTCATGTTTCTCCGCACCCCGCGGTGATCGTCATCAGCAGCCTGCTGCTGCGGCTGGGCGCGCGGTTTCCGCTCAAATCCGCGGTGGCACAGGTGTTCAGCCCGGCGTCGGATGCCGGCTCGCGCGGCGTGGAGGAGCTTCAGAAGCAAACGGTGAATATCCTGAGCTTTCAGAAGATTCCCAATCAGGTATTCGGCGCCCAACTGGCCTTCAACCTGCTTTCCCGGCTGGGTAAATCCGCCACGGGTGAGATGGCGGCGCTGGAAGCCCGCCTGCGCCGCCAGTTGCGCCAGTATGTGGGTGAGCGGGTGCCGCTCCCCGCTTTGCGAATGATCCAAGTTCCGGTATTTTACTCAGCGGGCGTCTCGATCTATCTCGAGACAGTCGAGCGGGTAGGGGCGGAAGCCGCGGCCGCGGCGTTGGCCGGCGAACGCATCAAGGTCCGGCGGGCCGGCCTCGATGCTCCCACACAAGTCGAGGTGACGGGTTCGAGTGATATTCTGGTGGACAGCATTTCCGCCGATGCCGAGCATCCCAAGGGATTGTGGATTTGGGCCGTGGCGGATAATCTGCACCTCGCCGCCGCCAACGCTGTGGAACTGGCCGCCAGCCTGCGCGAAAAGGCCCGCGTGTGAGGGTTTGGGCAGAGAAATTGGAAACTGGAAACTCGAAATTCGAAACTCGGAATTCGACAGCTCGGCTGACATTGACAACGATCGACTGGGAGTTGGTGAATGACGAACCGCTTCCGGCAGGAACGCCGTCGGATGGCCGTACCACGGTGGCATGTGCTGTCTGGGCCCCGACCCCCCTCTCCAAAACTACACATCCAAACCCTGGAATTCATTTGTCGGCTATTATAGTAGGCTCTAAATGCAGAAGCTCCAGCGCCCACCTACCACCTGCCACCTTCTGCCTTCTGCTCTCCGCCTTCTGCCTTCTGCTCTTCCCCGCGTGCGGCTATCACGTGGCCGGAACGGCTACCCGCATCCCGCCCGACGTGAAGACCATTGCCGTACCTGCCTTCAAGAACATGTCGTCAACCTTCCGGATCGAGCAGCAGGTCACTTCCGCCGTTACGCGTGAGTTGCTCGAGCGCACGCATTACCGCATCCTGCCGAATCCGCCCGACGCGGACGCCGTCCTGAAGGGGACCATCAAGGACGTTCGTTCCCGCGCCATCGCGTTCGACATCAACACCGGCCGCGCCACCTCCTTGCAGATTCGCGTTCTCGCGGACGTGCAGCTTCAGGACCTGCACAGCCACAAAATCCTGTTTGCCAACAGCAACTACGTGTTTCGCGAGGAGTATCAGGTCAGCGAAGCCACTTCCCAATTGTTTGAGGAGGATAAGTCCGCGCTCGACCGCCTGTCCCGCGACCTGGCCCGCACGCTGGTCACCGATATTCTCGAAAACTTTTAGCGCCTCCTCGTTTCCCTTCCGGTTATGGCCTTCCGTATAAAACCCGGACCAACCGCTTTGCGAGTCACTCGGAGACAAGATGAATATCGTCGCCGCGAGAATCGCATCCGCCCTAAACGTTGACAGGAATTTTGCTCTCGCCGGGAGGGGATATTTCACAGGCGTCCAGCAATTTATGGTAGACGGCGAACAGCATCAATTCGAATTCACCCTCCACTTTAAACCGCTCACAGATTTTGAGGAGGCACAGGCGGAGCGTGTGCTGGCCCAAGCCGAGAAGGCCGGCCCTTTCCGGAAGCGAGTATCCCGCCATGGTTAAAGTGAGGATTTGCTTTTCGAGCTGCGTCAGGTCTAAGCCCTCCCCGTCCGTTTTCGCGGGCACAGTGCCTTGGTTGACTTCCGCGAAGGAGCCCGAGGCATGAAGGCTTCCAGCTTGTTCTTCCGATGGGCCGATCCGTTGAACACCATTGTGCATAAAAAGCTCCTTAAAAGATTCGCTCAGAATACCGTTCCTCCGTATGATCAATGCCCGATTCCGCCGTCCCGGCGCCCGCGCGCGCCGCTGGCTTCCAACTGACTCTTTCCATCGTGGATTAGGGTTCAGGGAATAGACAGGCATGGAATTCTTTCCAGGGATGACCGGACCACGAGCAACACGACGCGGGACCCCGTTTAGTCTGAAGTTCAACTCACGCTAACCACTTGATTCAAGACGGCTTGAGTGGTATCCCGGGCTGTGCACCCCGCTTCCCGGACGAAGGGGGGCAAAGGCTCGCAGGAAGGCAAGCATTCAGGAACCACCAGGAATTCGATTTCGTTGTCGAGCCAGGCACGCAGCGCGGCGGTTACCTTTGCACGGATTGCGCCTTCCGGCGCTTTCCCGTCCGTCATGCAGATCTCGGCGAAAATAATCCCAAGTCTTGCACCCTCCCGATACCACCCCACGATGTCCGTTTCCCGCGTGGAATGGCAGAGTGCCGAGAGTAATTCGCATTCCACCTGGCCGGTTGGGTCTGCCTGGAGAACACGCTCAGCATTCACAACCATCAAGAGGAAAGTCCGGCCGGAGCGCAGTGCTCTCCTCCGTTCGCGACCGAGCATCTTCTGGAACGCGTTCTCGCCCAGGCACTCGCGGAGTTCAAGTGGCAACGACGACGTCCGCAGCCTTGGAAACGTGGAGAATTGCATCGGATTGAGCACCTTTCTCAAGCGGTCATTTCAGGCGTCTGCGCCTCAGCCGGGACTTCAACCCCGCTCACCTGGCTCCGCACACTTTGCTTTCCCTGCCGGCGATCACCGCTTTGGTTATTTTCCTACGAGCCGCCCCACATGATTCACACTTACAGCGTTCGGCACAGGTGACTAAGAAAACCAGCACAAGATAATCGACGCGGGAAGTCCTTACAATCAGGTCAACACCTGAGTTCGGACACCGGAGTTTTCTGACGGCGATGGGGAACCCTCCCGACGATGGCCCTCCGGCAAATCTCGGACAGGGGCCGGTATTTCAGTTTTTTAGTTGACCTGCGCCGCGATTAGTATTACATTGTAGGAATAATATGCGGGGAGAATTCGAATACCTTCTTCTCTGTGCGGCGGCGCGCCTCGGCGATAACGCTTATGGTCTGTCCATCCGTCAAGAGATCGAGGATTCCACGCGGCGCCGCTGCTCGCTGGGGGCGCTCTATACAACCTTAGACCGTTTGGAAGCGAAAGGGCTCATCGACACGTGGATGGGTGAGGCCACACCGCAACGCGGCGGCCGGCCTAAGCGCATGGTTCGCGTGACCGCTAAAGGTATGAGGGCGGCTGCTGCCTTCTACGACACGGTGGCTCGGGCTAGCCGTGGAGTAGCCTGGCAGACGAATCAAAGAATATGACCCATCCCCGCACGATCTTGCTTGCGGCGCCTATTCGAGTTGCCTGGTCTGTGCCGGCTGGTCCACTTGCAAAGAGCTGAGTAGGAGAGCAGGGGCACGTCAAAGTTCTGGAGCTTGCTCCCGCTTTTTTTGCTGGCAGCTTGCTGCCCGCCCTGGAGTTTCCACATTTCCTGTTCGCCACCACCCCGTCCCGCCTGGCGGGACCGCCCCTCCTCTTAAATTTTGGGATTTATATACTTGATTCCCTTATTCCGGCTCCTTAAATTCAAGCAAAAGCCTAAATCCGACAGTCTGGGGATCGAGGCGACGAATTTTCATAAGAGCTTGGGTGAAATCCGAGATAAATGACCTAGACAAATTTGTTGGCGGTACGTTGCTCACTGGCTCAACCAGGCCCCAAGTATAGCTACATCGGGGACATTTTCCTGCCAGTGTTCCAAGGTCATCAGGGTTAATCGCTACCCTAACGCCGCAGTGGACGCACTCAAAAACGACTGCCGTAATGTCACCTAGCCCAACAATAAGCCTTCGCTCTATTGTCATGATCCCTCCTTACGATTTGGCTTGAAAGCCCAAATGACAAGCGTATAATCCCGGCGACGATTTGTTCGGTTTCCGAATACTATGAGCAAAGCATGGATTATCGGGTTGGCGATACTGTCAGCCGTCATGACCATCGCAACCGCTGCTCTAACGATAATGCTCTACCGGCAACAGCGTTTCGTCCCGGCTAATGGCAACAGCCCTTACATCATGTTCGATACCAAAACCGCCCAAGCCTGCTGGTCTGGGCCACCCAGCGCCACAGAAACCGCATCAACAGCACCTTCAACCAAGAACGGATTTGATTGGAGTCAATTGACTCCCGTAGGCTCAAGCAAGCCGTGTACAGACGATCCCTTCAAGGAATACGGAGGGCACAGGCTTGATTGCCCTCAGAATCCGCCTAACCTACCATTCTGCAAGGACTTGAAATAATCGTGCAAAACCCTATCCCAATCGCTTGGTTTCACGAAGCCGATTACAATGGTTTGCGCGAAATGTTTGAGGACGGAAAACGGCTACCGCTTTCCTTCCAGCAATGGCTTGAGGTTTCGGAGGGCCTCTTGGAGTTTCTCAAAGAGCAAGGGGTGTTGATCGAAAAGGTCTATGTCACACCGGAGAATTTCCCCATCTGGTGCCGAGAAAGGGGATTGAATCTCAATAGCCGTAGTCGCATCGAGTTCGTTAAGTTTGTCCTTGCTTCGCGAAATAAAAATGCTTCCAAAAACCCCCATTAGACCCCCCTACCTTCCCGTCAAGTCGGTGCCAAGTTGGTTGGCAATTCTTTCTTCTTTGTTTCTCGTTTCTTCCTACGAATGCGGCGTTTTGCAGCCTTGGTTTTTGGCTTCGGGCAGTAGGCCAACACCACATCGGTTATGAAATCCAGTT
>JASHTO010000573.1 GCA_030040515.1 Terriglobia bacterium | reverse complement strand
GCCGGAGATTCGCCCTGAGTCCGCCAGCGGATGAATTCCGCGTAATCGCGCAGATAATCCTCTTCCCGAAAGGGCTGCGACGCCAGCACCAGGCAAATTGCTCCGGAGGAAAAGTTCTTCAGTTCCCGCCAGACGAGGCGCGGAAGATAGAATCCCCGGTAGCTGCGATTCAACATGAAGGTCATCTTGCGCGAGCCATCATCCACCTCGACTTCAAACGAACCGAGAGCGGCAACGATCACCTGTTCCAGCTCTTTGTGCGCGTGGCCTCCGCGGGACGCCCCTCCCGGCACATCGTAGAGGTAATAAACGCGCGCGATTTCAAATGGCACGTCCTTGCCGCCCTCCACCGGCGTGATGCTGCCGAGTCCGGGTTGTGCAATGCGGGGTAAATCGAGCAGACGGCAGTCCGCGAGCGTGGTCATTGCCCCTTCCGGCTTTGCACAAATTCCGGGTAATCTCGCACGTAATCTCCCTCCGAGTACGCCTGGGACGCCAGTATGAGTGCCACGGAATTGCTGGAAAAGTTCTCGAGCGTCCGCCAAACGCCGGGTGGGATGTAAATCCCCACATAGGAGCGGTTGAGTTGAACCACTTGTTCGTGCCTGCCGTCGTCGATCGCCACATCAAAGCTGCCGGAGGCCGCAATGATGAATTCTTCCAGAGTGCGGTAGGCATGCCCATCGCGCGCGGCCCCGCCGGGAACGTCGTAGACCCAGTAGACACGCCGAACCCGAAAGGGAATGTGGAGGTTGCCCTCAACAAAGGAAAGATTTCCGCGGGCATCTTCAATTCTCGGCAACTGCACGATCCGGCAGCCCAGCACGATGGAAAGCCGCTCATCAGCGGCCAACGCGCTTGCCGCGCTGATCCTGGATGTTGACCTTTCTGGCCTCAACGTCCCCAAATCAATCCCTCTCCCGCCTATGCCTTGCACCGGGCGGCTTCTTCGTAAACCGCAACCATGTAATCCATCGCGGCCGGCGTCAGGTTTTGATGGCAGGGAACGAAAACTGCATGCCGGGGGTAGAACACGCTGGCCTCCACGCCGTGCTTTTGGTAGGCACGCTTGATGTTCTCAGGAATGACGCCGGGCGTGGGCTGAAACATGAACACTCCGGGAACCGTGCCGGACTCAAGTGGCAATGCGGGCGGGCAGCCGATTTCAGCAAACCTCGACTCCAAGTAATGCCACGACTTCAACCGCGCTTCGCAGATCGTGCTAAGACGCGGCAGCTCAGAGCCCACCACGTTCAGGATTGTTTCCCGGTGCTCACGAAGCATTCCGGGCCTCCGCTTAATTCCGCAGACTACGCCGCCGTAATTGATGGGGAGAAACTTCGGCAAACTGTAGATCGCGTATTTCCCATCCCGCCCAACTCTTCTCCCTCCGCTGCAAGAGGCAAAGGCATAGGCGCAATCTTCCAGAACAGGAATGCCCGTCTTCAACAATTCATCCATTCTGGCATAGGGGATTCCGAAGTCATGAATGACCACGATGAGACGCGTCGAGGACTCGAGCTTCATGGACCAGCGGCAAACGCGCTCAATGGTGCGCGTGACGCAGCCGGAGACATAGGGGTTTCCGGTTGAGGTCAGAATGGTGACCGTATCATCTCTGCCCAGGCCGGCATCATCGAGCGCCAGCGCCAGCGCCTCCCGCCCGCTGGAGGTGAGGGCGAACGGCCGCCCCAGGTGGTTCTGGAGCATCGCCTCTGCGGCTTCCTCCTCCACCTCACGGTCTGCTCGGCCAAGGTCAGTGTATTGGAACGGACTGATGGGGATTTGTGCCGGAATCATGGCCTCGGCATCAGGCGGCAGGGTCGGCCGCGTCCGTGTTGGAGGTGCGCCCGTCAAGTTAGTTTCTAAAACCCACTTCCACGCAACGATTAAGCCCTCAAGTTCAATTCGTAGAAATCATACACCGTCGCGCGTGCGCCGCAACCTTCCTTGTTTCGAATGAGGTCGACATTCAAGGTGCGGCCTTCATTCACGGTTGAAATGCCAAAGTCAAAATAGGGCTTGTCGCGGTACACGCCGCTCAAGAGAGAATCCATGAGGAAGTCAAGGGCGCCGAGTTCCCTGCCCTTCTCCGTGGCGTTGCGGTATTGACCGTGGGCAACATTCCGGCTCTCGTAGATGATGACGCCGCCCAGCATCTCGTCGCGAAGGCTCACGGCGAAGAGCTTGATATTCTCGGGAAACCGTCCCGCCAGAAGCTCCATTTCGGCGGCAGTGTGCACGGGGCGCACGCCATGGCGTTCCTGAAGGTTGGCATCCGTAATGGCCATAAACTTGGTGAATTCCTGCGATCGCGCCATCTGCACGCCATGGGCGCGGGCGTGGTCCAGAGCCCTCCGGCGATTTCGCGCCGGCGGAAGCCTTTGCCCCGCAACGAACGTTGAAGACACATCCCTGCGGACAAGGCGGGCGTTATTCACAAACAGCGCGTAGAGGTCTTCTTCCGCGGGAAGTACGTGGTAGATGTGCGGGACGGCTTTATAGACCAGCTTCCTCACGCCGCGCCCCCGCAGGTCGTCGACAAGCGCGCGGAACAATTCCAACATCAGGGGCGTGGTCATTCGGCCATCGCTGATGATTCCTCCGAAGGTAAGTCCGCCATGGGAAACCAGCACGTTCCCATTCAGATTCGCTGGCATCAGCGCCACCAGCCGGCCGCTTTTGAAAAACATCAGGGAGTGGTCCTGGAAGCGGTCGGAATGATATTCAAGATAATCCCGAAAGAAGAGAAACACGCCATTTTTCGACTGGCGGACGAAATCATCCCACTGAGCCTTGTACTTTGGCGCATAGAGCTCAACCCGGATTGGGCTCTCACTGCTCATGACAGGGGCAAACGACCCCACCGACACGCAACCCTAACGAGGCTTTCAAAATATAGTGAAGATCGGCTCTGGTAGCGCGGACGTCCCGCCCGCTGCGGCGTGGGCATCCTGACCGCGCATGTAGGGGTGAGGCGGCGAAGCTGTGAAAAAATGAACAGTCTCACGCAAAGGCGCAAAGACGCAAAGTCACGCAAGGTAGAAGTGCTTTGCTTTCTTGGCGGTGCTTTGCGCCTTGGCGTCTTTGCGTGAGATGTTTTTCTTTCGAGTAGATTTTTTCACAGCTTCGCCGCCTCGCCCCTACGAGAGCGGGACGCTCCCTAGACAAAGGGCGCATTTGCCGCTTCCGCTCACGGCCGCCGGATTAACACGTCTTCGCGGCGATTGGCCATCGGGAGGTCCGGAGGCTGGGGCAGGACATAAGCGTCAAATCCCTGGTTTCTCGCGCGCATCATCAAGCCCAGAATTACCGAATCATCAATCTTGTGCCGCTCCAGGCGGTTGAATTGCACTTCCGGCAGGTCCTGGGTGTTCATAAATTGCTGGTGGAACTTCACACCACGAAGGCTGCTGAAGAACCTGCGCCGCTTGGAAACGTTCGGAATGTCGCCGATCAGCATTTCCCCCCCTTCTGCCAGCAGTTCCAGCGAGCGGTCGAGAAAATCCCAGACATTTCCCTCAACAAAAACATAGTGCAGCACGCTGTAGGCAATCATAATTTGCACTTTCCCGGCGAAATCTCTGAAGAGCGGCTCGCATTGGGGAAAGTAGGCCGGAAACTTCTGTATGAAGTTTTCGTCGGGCAAATTCGCAAGCATCTCTTCCGAATCGACGAGCAGAAGCTTGTGATGCCGTTCCCGGCAAAGATTGATGACCATGCGGGGCAAATCGCTGCAACCCGGACCAACCTCCAAAACTGTCTTTCCCTGCTCGTTCAGGAGAGGCAGATTGGACAAGATACTCTGAAAGGTGAATTCCTCTTTACCCTTCCGGTACGAATCGGGCGAACCGGTCTTCTCGTACGAGCTCAGGGATTCGTCCTGGGCCATTCGTCGAAAATCGTCGAAGGTCAGGTTGGCAAATTTTCGATATTGGTCGTCAGTGGAACCCATGTCGTCCCCAGGGCGGCGCGCAATCTTCCCTTGAGAATTCCCCCACCCGATCGTTCAATCATATCGCCCGGCGGCGGCATGAAGCAATTTCTTTGGCAGAGAAACCAGGGGCACCTCAAAGTCGTATCGATTTGGAGTGCGGGAGCTCGCTCCCGCTTTTTTCGCTGGCAGCTTGCTGCCCGCCAGCAGCGCGCCTGCGAGCAGGCGCGCCGAAAGCGGCAGCAAGCTGCCACACTCCACACTTACACGACTTTGGCGAACGATCAAGTAGAGCGTAACAGCCGGTGAGTGCCGATTCGCAGCAAGGCGGAGAGAAAATCCACGCTTCCCATCCAGCGCGGAGGGTAACCCAATTCGCGCACAACCATGATGGGAAGTCGCAGGCTGTTGAAATGTTCGAGGCAGTGCGCCAGGCGCTTCGGGTCCCGGCGCAATGAGGGGTCGGCCTCGAACGCCTCGGCGACCGCAAGGGATGCGGATTGCGGGTTCTTCAGCAAAAGGAGATACGCGGCCCTGCTCAGGTCAAGCATTGCCCTCTTGCGCGGCGAGCCGAGATTTCGCGCGCCCGCTTTCGCCTTACCGCGCAGAGAATCGATGACCTCAAGGCATCGCTCGAAATTTCTGCGGCTCTGCTCCAGTAAATCCTGCCGTGGGGAATACCGGGATGTGTTGTCTCCGTGATAGCGATATCCGGCCACCGAACCCGGCAAGAAGGCGGCCGGACTGAGCGCAGCCAGCCGCACCCACAATTCCCAGTCTCCATACACCAATGCCGGCTCGAAAAGGCCAACCCCCCTCATGCACTTCATTCTCACCATCGCCGCCTGACCGGCAATTCGATTCTCAAGAATCAGTTCTTCCGCAAGGTCCTTCGCGCAGGAGAGATCGGCCCCGAACTGCCCATCAAGACGGGTCCCATCTTTGTCGATGAAGTCCGCGACGCCGTAAATCCAACCCACGTCCGGATGAGCTTCCAGAAAGCCGACCTGCCGTTCCAATCGGTTTGGATAGGAGATGTCATCCGACGCATGGCTGCACCAATAGACGCCACGAGCCTCCTGCGTGGCAAGGTTGAGCGTGGCCGAAATTCCCAAGTTTCGATGTTCCGGGTGGATGCATACCCGCATGACCGCGGGGTGGCGGGACGCATAGGACTGAAGAATTTCCAGACTGCCATCCATCGAACCATCGTCGACGGCAATGAGTTCGTAGCTGCGAAGAGTCTGGGCCAGAATCGAATCCAAAGCCGCGGGCAGGAAGCGGGCATGGTTGTACGAAGTCATGCAAACGCTCACGAGTGGGCTTTGAGACATCAAGGCATCACCGATTGAGGATTTCAAAAAACCGTGGCAGCACCAACGCTAGCTCGGGCACCTGGCCCGCTGCCTCGGGAGCGTCCCGTTCCCCCATTTGACGCGGGCAGGATGCCCCCGCCACAGCGGGCGGAACGCCCGCGCTACAAGGAGTGGTCGTCACTGCATCTTGAAATTCTCGCCAAGCACAGGTTTCCAGCCGTCCGTTTTCATTCGCGGCGCAGAATTCGATTCGCCCCCACGCGAAGCGCCGTCGAGAGGAAATCCCCATTCCACAACCAGCCCGGAGGAAACCCCAGTTGCCGCGTCACCATCGCCAGGAGGCGGAGGCTTCCCGCCTGCCCCAGGCATCGCGCCAAATGTTTCACGTCCCGGCGAAAGGTGGGGTCGGATTGAAAGGCCTCGGCCACCGCCCGCTGTGCCTCCTGCCTTTCCTTAATCAAAATGTGCAGCGTCGCCCGCTTCAGGTCAAACAGCGCCCGGGTACGGAGAGGAAAAAGCCGGCTGTCCGCCTGTGACTTGCGCCGCAGCGTCGTAAATACTTCGATGCTCCACCGCACGTCCTGGCGTATGCGTTCGCGGGTGGCGTGTTGGGGAAGGCTGATGGACGTGTTGGAATCGTGATTGCGATGCGCGCCCACAGCTCCCGGCATGAACGCCGCCGGGTAGCGAGCCGCGAGGCGGATCCAGTACTCCCATTCGCCGCGCACCAGCCCCGGCTGAAACTGGCCAACGTCTTTCATGCATTTCATCCGAATCATTAAGGGCGCAATCGTTGCGCTGAAAATCAAATCCTCCACCAAGTCGGGCCGCGAAGAAAGGTCATGACCATATTGCCCTTCGAGCGGCTTGCCCTCCTGATCGATGAAGTCGGAAACGCCGTAGACCCACCCAACCTCAGGGCGGCTTTCGAGAAATGCCACTTGCCGCTCGATCCGATCGGGATAGGAAATGTCATCGGAATCTTCCGAGCACCAGTAGACGCCGCGGGCACGCCGGATCGCCAGATTATCCGTGGCCGACGCACCCAGGTTTCGGCGTCCGGGATGCGTGAACACGCGCATCATGGCGGGATGTTTTCGCGCGTATTCGTTCAGGATCTCCAAACTGTTGTCGGTGGATCCATCATCCACGGCTACGACTTCGAAATCGCGGAAGGTCTGCGCGAAAATCGCGTCCAGGGTCGCCGGTAGAAATCGCGCATGGTTGTAGGAGGGAATGCACACGCTCACCGCAGGAATGCGACCCGAATCGTTTGACATGTCAAATGCGCGTTCGCGGCCTGGCCGCCGGAAACTACTCCGGCAGGGTTTTGAGTGAGTCGAGAGTTCTGTACATGCCAACCCGCAGCAAGGCAAATAGGAAATTCAGGTCGAAGAGCCACTTGGGCGGATAGCCATAATTCCGCATCATCATCAGAGCCATTCGCACGCTCTGGAAGCCTAGGAGGCAGCGCGCCAGTTGCTTCAAGTCTCCGCGCAGTGAGGGGTCGTCGTGGAAACCTTCCCTGGTTAAGGCCGACGCTGCTTCCCTCTCCTGAAGCATGAGATGAAATGAGGCCTGCCTCAAATCCAATAGCGCCTTCAGCCGAGGATTGCTGAGCTCGCTGTGCGGGTCCTCGGCCTTTCGGCGCAAACTGGCAATAACCGCCAGAGACCAGCGCAGGCCTTCCCGCTCCCGTTCCGGCGTAAACCTCTCGTGGGGAACATAACACGTGTTGCCTTCATGTTTTCGATACGCACCTACCGCCCCGGGAAGGAAGGCGGCAGGATAGCGCACCGCCAGTCGAATCGCGTATTCCCAATCACCAAACATCAGCCCAGGTTCAAACGGCCCGGCATCAAGCATACAGGCTCTTCGGATCATTATGGGGAAGATGTAACAATCCATAATAAGCCGCTCCACGATACCCGGAAACAATGAAAGGTCCTCCCCATATTCTCCGGGGAGTTTCTTGCCGTCGCCGTCGATGTAATCGCATACACCATAAATCCACGAAACCTCGGGACGGCTTTCCATGAAGGCCACTTGCCGTTCGAGCCGGTCCGGATAAGAAATGTCATCGGAATCGTTTCCGCACCAGTAGACGCCCCGCGCCTCCTGCACTCCCCGGTTCTCAGTTGCTGACGGGCCAAGATTCTTCCCGCCGGCGTGCGTAAAGACGCGCATCATCCCCGGGTATTTGCCGGCGTAGGCGTTCAAGATCTCCAGGCTGTTGTCCGTGGAACCATCGTCCACGGCCACAACTTCAAAATCGCGAAAGGTTTGCGCAAAAATTGCATCCAGGGTCGCGGGCAGAAAGCGTGCATGGTTGTAGGAAGGTATGCAGATGCTGACCAGCGGGGTGCCTGACATTGACGCGCGTGCTCTCCTCGCGAGCGGTAGCCCCTTGCATGCAGGGGCGCTCAGGTCCGCTTCGTTAGATTCTACCCAGCCTGCGTTTTAAAGTAACGCATCTCGGGGGAGCAATGTTATTCGAGAGGCTCGGTGAGTGTCCAGTCAGTTTCGGAAAACCATACTAACTCTAACGCAGACAAGAAACAGGCGCCGATTGAATTTTATTTAGTATATTATAATTATTTAATGAGTTAATAAACTTTAAATAAGAGAACCCAGGGTTGGCTGTGGCGATGTTGCGCTGGACCGCAAGCGGTCGGTTAAACAGGGGCCATAAGGGTGAGTCCGTGGGTCGGCAACTCCTGCTTATCGCGAAAATGAAGGTGCATCTGGAGACGTGTATGAAAACAAAGGAGGGCATTCTGCGGATAGCAGATGAGAAATGGGGAAAAACGCGGATCACTCTTCAGCCCACACACCTCTCTGGTACACACCCTAGTGCAGGCGTATCCCCCCCAGGACTTGTTGAGGCGAAAGGGCAACAACGTTTGGTAGCGCAAGAGACTGAGTGGAGAGGTCCAACGGCCAATAAGGCATTTACTCCCTGTGGCGACAAAGCGACAAATTGTCCCATTGACGGAAACCTCGGACAAAGTGCGCGAGATCCCCCCACCGCAGGAATGGTGGCATTACGTGGTACCATCCTTGCCAGGGAATTTCCATGGTGGTGGACCAGGAAAGTAATCCATGTTAGCCATACTCGGGGAGCGCCTCGAACGCTGGAAGTCCAGTCCCAGAAAGTGGGATGGCGGCTACATTTGGCATGGATTTAGAGGAATTGTGCTCACTCTCCTTCAGGATCGCCGATTCGCACGGGACCGCGGGAAACTCTTGACTCCGGTTATCGAAGCCGAATATGTCCAGATGCTCTTCGATCCGGATTTCAAGAGCTCAGTAGCGCAGGCGAAGGGGCGCACGTGTCTGGACGTGGCCCGGCTGGCGAATCTTTGGAATCTGGTGCGGCTTTGCGGACCGGGAATTTTCCTGGAAGTGGGTACTTTCCAAGGTGGAACGGCTCTGCACATCTGCAACGCCATGGGGCGCAGCGCTGCTCCCTTTTACTGCTTCGATCCTTTTGAAAAAGGCGGCTTCGAGAATATGACGGAACTCGACCAGGCCTTTAAACCCGACGATTACACCAGCACGCGATACCAATCCGTGGTGGACTTGCTCGCGGCGAAGCCCAACGCACGAGCGATTCAAGGCTTCTTCCCCGCCGCTGCCGAGGGTCTGAACCTGCGCGACATTGCATTCTGCCACCTGGACGTGGACGCTTACAACGCGACGCGGCAATGTCTGGAATATCTGGCGCCCCGTTTGGCGCCGCGCGGCTTGATTGTGGTTGATGACTTTGGGCATCGCGAGACGCCGGGAGTGAACAAGGCCGTCAATGAATTTCTGGCAGCGCACCCTTCATTTCTAATATTTCCAATGTTCCCTGTTCAAGCGCTGCTGGTCCCCAAGCCGCTTTGGTGAGTGTATAGATGCAAGTTTCTCGGGCACAAACGGCCAAGGCCCACAGAACTTCCGAGCCCGCGTCGATGCTTCCGCGTGAACGCCCGACCGAGAATGCGGATTATTCCGTACAGCCGATTACCGTTGACCATGAACTCGAGAGCATTCGCGACGCCTGGGACCGTCTCAGCGAAAATGCCGAATCCCCCAATGTGTTCATGACCTACGACTGGTTTCGCGCCTGGAGCCGACGACATGCTGAGGAGGAACCCGCCGCGCAGCGGCATCTCAACGTGTTGGTGGTGAAGAAGCGCGGCACGATCGTGGGAATTTCCCCTCTGGTCAGCCGCAAAGTCTCGCGTTGGGGGTTCAGCCTCCGAAAAATCCAGTTCACCGGTCCAGCCGCGGATTACAACGAGCTGGTGCTGGGAGCTGACCCTTCGGGTCAGTGCCGGGCGATCATCAACTTCCTTGCGGAATCGCGGGACCACTGGGATCTGGTCGACCTGAGGGACATTCGCGCTACGAAGGAGTCCATGTCGCTGCTCGAGGAGACACTTTCGCGGACGAAACTGCGTTTTCGGATTCAGCCTGAGAATGGCGCCTATCCTTTCCTGGCGATTGACGCCCCCTGGCAGGAAAAGATCAAGCGGTTTTCTCCCTCAGTCCGTCACCGGCTCCGCAACCAGCAAAACCGCCTCGATCGAATGCGCGCGGAAGGAATGCGCGTGCGGATCATCGAATATCCCCATCAGGAGGAAGGCCTGATTGAGAAATTGGCCGCGCTGGAATCCCAGAAGCGCGTGCGCGGTGCGACTCCGTTACCCATCATTGCCAGGAACCCCGAAGTGTTTCAGTCGTTGTTCGACGGGCTTGGGCCAAAAAGGCACCTCTATGTCGCCGTCATGGAATGGCGCGAGCAGCCCATCGCCTGGCGCCTGGGGTTCCGCTGCGGAAGCAAACTCTGGGGCTACGTCACCGCTTTCGACAGCGCATTTGCACGGCTCTCGCCGGGCACGATGTTGATTCCCGCTGTGATCGACTACGGTTACCAGCACGGCTACGATGAGTATGACTTCCTGCGCGGCGAAGAAGCCTACAAAATTCGCTGGGCCACCGGGTTCCACCAGACATTTCAAGTCCAGATTTGGAACCGACGTTGGATATCGCGCGCGCGGGCAGGAATATATCTCGACCTGAAGGATGCGGTATATCGCCGGACGGGCAAGTGAGAGTATACGATGCATGAACTCGGCAATCACCGGCGGCGAATTTGGGAAAAATTAGAAGGAGCCGGCATTTGGCTGACCAGAGCGAATTGAACGGCAACCTGCAGTCTTACGCCACACCCGAGGCGGTCGAGGAATGCTCCGTCTATAGGTTGCAGCCGGAGGAGAAATATTTATTTGGAAAATACTACAAGGAAGGCGACCGAATTCTGGACCTGGCCTGCGGGATGGGAAGGACCACTCTAGTCTTGCATGAAATGGGTCTGTGCATGAAAGGAGTAGATGCGTCCGAAAATCTGATCGCAACTGCGAAAAGGCGCTTCCCTTATCTTGACCTCAGCGTCGGCAGATTTGAACGAATCGATGAGCTGGATTCCGCATATTCTCACGTGTTGATCACCGGAAATGGCCTCGACTTGGCGTTTCCAGAGTCCCAACGCGAGATGGCGCTCCATGAATGTTTCCGCGTTCTGAGAACTGGAGGAACTTTTGTATTTTCATCCCATAACCTGAAGGCGCTACTGCCCTGGTCACCACGGTACTGGAGGAAGGCTCCGCTCTGGAAAATCCGAAACACGCTGAAGGCCCTTCAGACCTCTGCAACCGTTTCGGAAGCGGGACTGCGCGGCATTTTTTCCTCCCCGGAGTTTGTCGTCCAACAAACTCAGCGGATAGGTTTCAAGTTCCTGGAAATGATTGGACAAAAAATGTCGTCGAACATCCGGTGGAACAGTTTTTTTTCGACGAGTATTTACTACGCTTTTAGAAAACCAGCATCCTGATCCGCGGGAAGCCAGAAACAGCATGCCTACGGGCACCAATCCGAAAATCTCCGTGGTGATCGCGACGCACAATCGCCGCGAATCCCTTCTGCGAACTTTGCAGACCCTCTTCAGCCAGGACCTTGCGCCGGAGATTTACGAGATCGTGGTTGTGGCGGACGGATCGACCGACGGCACAGCGGAAGCGCTGCGGAAATTGCCGTCGCCCTGCGCCTTGCGCGTGCTGGAACATCCTCAAGGCGGAATTTCGCTTGCTCGCAACGAGGGCATTCGCGCTGCAAGGGGCGAAATCATTCTCATCCTTGATGACGATCTGTTATGCGCGCCAGATTTGATTCGACAGCATCTCGCTGCACATGAGAACGCGGAGCCTCAGGTGGTCATCGGGGCGTTTCCGATTTCACCGCATAGCCCCCGGACGCTGGCTGCCGAGTGTTATAGGCAAAACGCCAGGGATTGGGAAGCGCGCTATGCCCGCGATTCACAGCTTCACTGGCCTCATGACGCCGCGGTGGAACCCAATACTTCCATTCACAAAACCATCCTCGAGAAATTCGGCGCATTCGACGAGTCAATTCCATACCAGAGGGAAGATTCTGAAATCGGAATGAGGTTGTGGTTGAAGGGCGCCCCCTTTCGCTATCTTCCCACGGCCGTCGCGCACCATGTGGTGACGAAGAGGACGCGCGACATGATTTCTCGCGATGCAGTTCTTTACGGAAAGCACGATCTGTTAGTGGCGCGCAAATTTCCGGAGTACCGCCCGTTCAGCGCTCCTGCGCGAATCGCGCAGGGCTCATGGTCAATGCGCATCACGCGTCGGATCTTTGGCGCACTCCCCTTTTCCCCGGCGGGCCTCATCTCCGCGTTGCTGTGGCCGCTCGAAAAGCTACAACGTGTGAATCTATTCAGGCGTGGCGGCGTCAAGCTCCTGCAGTACGGTTCGAGCGCAGTGGCGATTCGATCCGCGGCTCGGGAAGCAGGATCTTGGGACAAATTGCGACGGGAATTCGGTCTTCGTCTCCCGGTATTCATGTTTCACCACATTGGTGACACTCCGCGGCCATGGGTCCCGGGCCTCTCCATTTCGCCCGTGGATTTTGAGCGGCAGATCCGCTGGCTTGCTCGCCGTGGATTCAAAACGATCCGCTCCTCGGATTGGCTGGCGTGGATCCGGACGGGCGAACCTCTTCCGGAGAAGCCCATCCTACTTACTTTTGACGATGCCTATGCCGACCTCGCCCGCTTCGCGTTGCCGGTTCTGTTGCGCTACGGATTCACCGGGCTCGTGTTCGTGGTCACAAGCCACACCGGGCAATCCGCTCAATGGGGTGAGTTGGCCAAATATCCCTTCGTGAAATTGATGGGGCCGGAGGAGATTCGGCGCTGGGCCCGCGAAGGAATCGAATTCGGAGCCCACTCGCGTAGCCATCACGACCTAACCCGCTTGCCCTTGGGGGAACTAAAGGAGGAGGTCACGGGAAGTCGCAAGGTTCTGGAGGACCTTTTGCAAATCCCCATCGTCGCCTTCGCCTACCCTTACGGTTCTTGCCATGTACAGGTAAGGGCGGAGGCGGGCAGAGCATTCGGTTTGTGCTTTACGGTCGATGAAGGGATGAACAACATAGGATCAAATCTTCATGCTCTGCGCCGAACTATGATCCTGCCCGGAGATAGAGGTTGGACGCTGTGGTCGAAGTCACGATGGGGGTTTGACCCGGTCGCGCGCCTTCTGGCGCGCCTTCGACGCCCCATCATCAAGGCGTTTTTCGGTTCGACAGAAACCCCTGAGGCGCCTCACGCCACCTGATGGCTCTGAGGCAAGATCAACGTGAACTTCGGCGGAGTTATGGATGAGCTTCCGGCCCCTTGTACCAGAGCCAATCGCCTTCACCCGTCCACAAAGGGGTTGCCCAGGGAATGTGCACGCCCTCGGTGAATATAACGGAGTTTTGCTGCGACCGTACGCGCTCCAGCGCTTGCTGCAAACTCATGTCCGCGAGCTGGCGGCTGATGCCATAATCGTCCGGGTGGTAATAGAGAAAGACCTTTTGAGATTCGTCGGGAGCGTTTCGGCAGGCAATGGCCAAGTGCACCGCTTCCGCTTGCTCCTTTTCATTGAAGTCTGTAACCAAGGTCGCCGCCGCATTCGCAGAGATTCCCCGGCTTTCCGCAAACTCGATCACGCCGGTTAGATCTGCTGTCCTGGCAAGGAGGCGCTCACAAGCCGCACGGGGAAGCCGGATGCGAGCCTCGGTCATCAGCCAATTGGGAAGGTAGATCTCCGTCCCGCCCGGCAACGAAGGGATTATTCTCAAAGCTTCGTTCAGGTCATCGGGTTCGCGGACCGCTCGTTCGCGCTCCACACATTCAGCGGCCATCGCCACCACCGCAATCGCGAGCAAGGCCATCACGAAACGCCTCACATACGGATGCAATTCCGCACTTCCCGCTGCAACTCCCAGCAGAATCACGAGGCAAGGGACGAGGGGCAGAAAGTACCTTGGCACGGCAGTGGTAGCTCGCAAAGCCAGGGGCGCGTACATCAGCACGGACCCGCAAACTGTCGCCACGCCCATGGCGGGCCGATCGCGTACAGCAATCCAACAGCCGACGGCAAATAGCACAATCCAGGCCACGGCAAAGCCTGCGCCCATTCCATTCCACCATGCCTGGATGAAATCCGCCGCGTCGAAGTATGACTCCGGCCTGTTGACATTGCCGTAAACTGCCTTCGCCATGCGAATGGGATCGATCCACACATACGGACACCAGAATATGAACCCCACGACCAGCCCCAGGCAAAAACGGCTCAAGGCATTTGCTCGTTCTCGCCACGAGGCTGCACCATCTCCCACGAGCAGGAAGATGATGGGAATCGACGCGAAGCCGGCAACTGTAATTCTGCTGGCCATTCCCGCGGCGAGCAGAAATCCGGCATATTGGAACCTGCCGCGCCACTGCGGCTTGAGCAGGCACAGTATGGAAGCCAAGGCGAGCGTTGGGGCAACGGCATCAGCCCCTGCCATCACGGAGTGTTGCAAGAAGACCGGGTCAAGCAAGACAAGCGCAGCAGCCAAAAAGGCTGTTCCCGGCGGTGCACCCAGTGATTTCACCAGACAATAAGCCAGAACGGGCGCCGCACTGCAAATCACCGCAACGAGGCAGCGCATCAGCATCACGGCGTGATGAGGGTCAAGGTAGGCCTGCGAAACTTGCACCGACAACTGTGCGAGGAAAGCATTCGGACTGCGCGGCAGCCCGCGCCGGATCAGCATATCGGCGAGAAAAACCGGCAGGTAGAAGAATTGCAGAAGGCTGGCAGGCAGCATCAGAAGCGTGGAGGGCAGCCCGAGGAATCGGTCCAGGGCGACGTAAGTGACGGACAGCTCGTCGTGATTGTAGTAGAAGTTGGCGGGAGGCTGGACGATCAACGGCAAGCGCGAAAGCAGGCTGCCCAGGTAAATCGCCATCCACAAGGCGATCCGGCTCGTACCTCTTCCTCTCTCTTGTTGCGCAATTTCCCGCCGTCCGTTCAATCGGGGACCCTCCAAAGGTTCTTGGAGCCGGTATCAATGCGATTGCCATGATAGCGTGATTTCGCCGGCTACCCGGCGAAGTTTTCGGTAAATAGCACCGTGAACATCCTGTAAACTTACGAAGGCGACGGTGACCGATTTTCAAAGGAAGGCATGGCACGCGAGATTTTGCACATCCTCGGCAGCGCGCAGCCTGAAGCTTCCAGTATCGCTCGCATGGTCTGCGCGCTGGCGCGCGGACTCGACCCGGCGCGGTACCGGCTTCGCGCCTTGTTTCTGGAGGGAGAAGGACCGCTGATGGGGGTGCTGGAGCGGGCCGGCGTGCAATGCGCGGCCCTGACCTGGTGGCGCGGGGCCCGCGATCCCGCGGGGGCATGGCAATTCTGGCGTCGATTGCGCAGCCTGAGCGTGGATCTTGTGCACGTGCACTATGGCGGAAGATTCGTGCGCAGACTGGCGCGCGCGGCGACTGACGGCAAGATCGTCATGCATCTGCACAGTCGAATTATGGAGCCGCGCGGACTGTTACCCGTGCAGATCTCGCTTCGAGACACCGATGCGGTGGTGGCCGCCTCCCATGCCGTTTCCCGATGCGTCGTGGATGGCCGCCCGCGCGTGATTTACGCGGGCGTGGAGGCCAACACCAAGTCACCTCCGCGCGATGTGGCGAACTCCGAGCTGGTGCTGGGTGCCGCTGGGCGACTCATTCCACTCAAAGGCGTTGGCGACCTGCTGCGCGCTGCGGCGGCGCTGCAAGCGGAGTTTCAGCAACTGCGAATTGAAATCGCAGGCTCAGGACCCGAACGCGCGGACCTCGAGGCACTCGTTGGCCGCCTCGGATTATCGGGGAAGGTGAGATTCCTGGGCTGGGTCGATGAGATTCAATATGCTCTGGCGCGCTGGGACGTTTTCGTGCTGCCCTCTTTGGAGGAAGGGTTCCCCATTGCCGCTCTGGAAGCTATGTCTGCCGGTCTGCCGGTGGTTGCGTCTTCGGTGGGCGGCGTTCCGGAACTGGTGGTGGATGGCGAAACGGGCTGGCTGGTCCCGCCCGCCGACGCCGCGTCATTAGCGTCCCGGCTCCGCGCGATTCTGCGCGACCCGGAACAGCGGCGCAGCATGGGAGAGGCAGGTCGCGCCCGCGTGCGAGAGCAATTCAGCCTGACCTTGATGACGCGGGGTTTTTCGCAGCTTTACGACGAACTGCTGGGCGATGCCGCAATATGAGGTCGCCTCTATTTTGCCAGGCGGAACGCCGCGTGTTCTCAAAGCGGGCAGAGACTGCCGGGGCGATCGCCCCCGGCCAGATGGATGAGCAAATGGACGCAGAGGCCAAACTGCAGAAGCAGGTGAGCCTCATCATCTGCACAGTGGATCGACTTCCGGACTTGGAGCGCTGCCTCGCCTCCGTACGGCAGGTCCGTCCGGGGCTGGCAGAAATCATCGTGGTCAGTAACGGCTCTCACCGCGCCGCCGTAGAGGAAATCGCCGGTCGCCACGATGCTCACGTCATTGGCGAGCCGCGGCGCGGAGTCGGGCGCGCCCGCAATGCCGGAATTCGCGCAGCGTATGGAAAATTCATCGCCTTCCTTGATGATGACGCGCAGGCCGGTAAGGATTGGCTCGCTCATTTGATCGAACCGTTCGCCGATTCCTCCGTCGACTGCGTTTGGGGAGTTGTCCGGGCTGAAAATTCCGCCGACCCCTTGCAACGGGCATTCGAGCAGATGGCCTGCCCGCCCTTGCCTCAAGCCCCAACTGTTTTTGACGCTCGCACCGGCAGCGATCCCTTTCCGCTGCGCATGGCGATGAACGGCCTCACTATGAATGCCGCATTTCGGCGCGATTCCTTTGATCGGTTCGGATATTTTGACACCAGATTTGGCCGCGGCACTCGCATTCGCTCCGGCGAAGACACCGATCTCTTCTTAAACCTCCTGCGGAAAGGGGGACGAATCGTCTCCGCGCCCAGAGCGGTGGTGTTTCACCGCTGGCCCGCCGAGAGGAAATTGCTTGGCCGGAGCATGTTTGAGGCCGCATGCGGACACACCGCCATCTTGACCAAGTACTTTTGCGCCGAGCCGTCGCTGCGCCCGGCGATTCTGCGCTACATCTCCGCGCGTTGGCACAATCGGGTCGCGCCTAGACTACAAGCCCCGCCGAGCATTTCACAGCCACGACTTCCCTTCCTGCTGGGCAGCCTCTACGGGCCGTTCGCCTTTCTTTTTTCGAGGGAAGACCGCGACAAAACAACGAGTGGGATTCCAAAGACTTAAAAATAAGCGGTATAAGACAGGCGCCTTGCAACACACTCATTGATCTTTGCCTCCTGCCCCTTGTTTCCGCCAGCCATCTCGCGTATGGTACGTTCCGGCGATGAAATCCCCAGGCAGATTCAGGTGCCCCAACATGACGAAGCAGAATTTCCTTCCCGTAATTGGTCTTTTCATATCATTCTGGCTCGGTTCCTGTGCGCTTCATGCACAGACCAGCCTTGCCGAGCGCATTCAGGCGGTCGTAGACGAGCCGCAGTTTGTCCACTCGCGTTTCGGCGTCGAAATATGTTCGCTCGATTCCGGCAAGCGCCTCTTTGCCATGAATGAGCAACAGTTTTTCATCCCCGGCTCCACCACCAAAATGCTCACGGAGGGAACCGCTCTGGAATTGCTGGGAGAGAACTACCGCTTTCATACACGCGTGTATTGGGCGGGCAAACTCAAATCCCACGGCGTGCTCGATGGCGACATTGTGCTGGTGGCGAGCGGCGACCCGAATCTTTCAAACCGCATCCAGCCGGACGGAACAATGGCGTTTGAAGATGAAGATCACTCCTACGGCGGTCTGGATAGCAAGGGGCTGAGCGGCGATCCCTTGCTGGTGATCAATGAGCTTGCGGACCAAGTTGCCGCCAAAGGCATCTACAAGGTCAAGGGGCGAGTGCTGGTTGACGCTTCATTATTCCCTGAGGGAACCCGGGAACTGGGAACCGGCGTGGTGATTTCCCCGATCGTGGTGAATGATAATGTGATTGACGTTGTGGCCAGCCCCGGCGCAAAGGAAGGTGATCCGGTAAAACTGCAAATACGCCCGGAGACTTCCTACGCGCAGTTCGACAATCACGCCACAACGGGAAAAGTCGGAACAAAGGCGGAAATTGATTATGATGACGGCGCGTTGCGGCCGAACGGCACGCGGACGATCACGGTGACGGGAACGTTGCCTGTGGGCCGCGCGCCTGCCATGTATGCCTACGCAGTGCCGGAGCCATCGCGCTTTGCCGCCGTGGTGCTTACCGAAGCCTTGCGCAAAAGAAAGGTTCAAATCCTCCACTTCAATCCGCCCGCTGCGGCAATCGACTTCAAACGGCTGGCCCCGGAGTACGACGCCACGCACCTTCTCGGCGAACACGTTTCCCCGCCGCTCGCCGCTGAAATCCGTGTGACGCTGAAAGTGAGCCAGAACCTGCACGCCAGCATGACTCCCTATCTGCTGGGTGCAATCCTCGCGCACGCCAACCAGGGAATCGACCAGGCGGGATTCGACCGCGAGCACGCGTTTCTTGAAAATGCCAGACTGGATTTGAGCGGTGCCGCTCAGGGCGACGGCGCAGGTGGCGACGCTTTCTTCACGCCCGATTTCATGGTGCACTATCTGACGTTTATGTCGAAACAAACCAATTTTGCGGTGTTCCGCCGCGCCCTGCCGATTCTCGGCCGCGACGGCACGCTGGCAAAAATCCAGACCGACAGCCCGGCCGCCGGCCACGTTTTCGCCAAGACCGGAACCTTGGTGGAATACGATGCCTTGAACAAGAAGTTCATGGTCGGCGGAAAAGGTCTCGCCGGCTTCATCGACACCGCCGCCGGCAGACACCTGGTTTTCGCCGCTTACCTTAACATGGTCGACGTCCCCAGTGATAATCCCGACGCCATTCAGGAAATTGCCGGGCAAGCGCTCGGGGAAATCGCCGCGGCAGCATACGATTCGGCGCCGGATGCACAATGAACATAGCAAAATTGTGCGAGTGACAATGGACCCTATCAAAGAAGAATGCCGGTCCGGAGGGTTGCCCCATGGCGTGGTGCCGACCACGCACGGACTCCAACAACAGCCCGGAAAGAGAAGGAGAGACGATCCTTAATGAAACTTCACCACGTCATCGAAGCCCAGCAATTCAACCTGCCCATGCTCCACGACCTTTTCGATTCGGCGGCAGAAATGGAGCGCGTCGTTGCCGCGGGCGGCACGCAGGAATTTCAGAAGCGGATCATGGCGGCGCTATTTTACGAGCCCTCCACCCGCACGCGGTTTTCCTTTGAGACCGCCATGCATCGTCTCGGGGGCCGGGTGATCTCCACGGAAAATGCCGCGGAGTTTTCCTCCGTCGCCAAGGGTGAAACCCTGGAGGACACGGTCCAAATCCTCAACGGCTACGCGGACGTGATTGTGATCCGCCACCACGAGGTGGGAGCCGCGAAGCGCGCCGCCGCCGTCTCCCAGGCTCCGGTCATCAACGCCGGCGACGGCGCGGGCCAGCATCCCACTCAGGCATTGCTGGACCTTTACACTATTCGCAAGGAGATCAGCTCGATCGACGGCCTGAAAATCGCCATGGTGGGCGACCTGGCGCAGGGCCGCACGGTGCGCTCTCTTGCCTACCTGCTCAGCAAATATCAGGACATCAAGATTTATTTCGTCGCGCCCGCACTCCTCAAGATGAAAGAGGACATTCTCGAACATCTGCGAGAGCACCACGTCGCTTACCAGGAGGACACTGACCTGGACAGCGTTTTGCCCCTTGTGGATGTCGTCTACCAGACGCGCATCCAGAAAGAGCGCTTTGGCGATCGCATTGCCGACTACGAGAAGTGCCGCGGCGTTTACGTAATCAACCGCCACGCGCTGGAGACGATGAAGCCGAAATCGATCGTCATGCACCCCCTGCCCCGCCTCGATGAAATAAGCATGGAAGTCGACCGTGATCCCCGCGCCGCCTACTTTCGCCAGGCACAGAACGGCCTCTACGTGCGCATGGCGCTGCTCTCCATGGTGTTTTCATAAATCGTCTCACGCCGTCAGGGTTGGAATGCAGTGCACAGTTCTACGCCTGCATGAAATTCACACCACACCTAACCTCGCGAGTACGCGTGTACTAGTACCTTATTATCATTGTGCTTGTGACCGACTGCCCGCAGAATGTTCACGTACGGCAACGAGTATTTCGCCGCACAGAAACGTGTGAGGGTTTTAATTTATGGTTATCGGAGAAAGATTACGCTCGCTGCGTGAGGAAAAAGGGATGTCGCAGGGTGACATCGAGAAGAGTACCGGAGTCCTGCGCTGCTACATCTCGCGAATTGAAAACGGGCACACCATTCCATCTTTGGAAACTTTGGAAAGGTTCGCGGCTGCCCTGGACGTACCGCTTTATAAGCTCTTTTATTCCGACAATGGTGATTCACCAACCACGCACCTGGTAGACCGGAAAAGCCTGGACGAAATGGCTGAGCAACCTGGTAAAGCCGGCGAGGAAGCGCGCTTCCTGCTCCAGTTCAAAAGTGTCATGGCCAAGCTTGGCGACCTGGACCGCGATGTGGTGCTGACCGTGGCCAAGAAGCTCGCCGCGCGTTAAGCACCGCTCGCCACGGCCGTCCGCGCTTGAATTCGGAATTCCTGTTTACATCGAAATTCGCTGGCGTGCATGCTTGCGGACATACCAACAAGGGCTGAAACCCAGGTGAGGAAATAAAGAGTTCACACAGGTCTGCTTGCGAGGGTCAAGAAAATAAAACTCCGACTTGCCGCTCTTCAACCCCACATCGTAATAGGGTCTAACCGTGACCGTGCCATACTGCGCGCGGCCTTTGGGGATGGGAATGCGCAGTGCCGCGTAATCGGCCACGTACACCAGCGCAAGAGCGCACACCACAATCAACGCAATTCGCTTTACCAGTTCCATGCGCTGGGACCACTTAGCGGTTTGGCCGTCAATTCTCTGTCTGCTTGGCGCACCACTTCGACATTTTGCATTTTACCCCATTTACCCCATGTCATGAATCGACCCCTACGGCTCCGGCGGCAATAACTCATGACGATATTCGAACCGCTCTGATGCTCTTCAATTCCAAATTTCTCGGTGGGTCAAATCCGACATGTATAGTATTACGCTTGGACGCGCGAATCCTGAAATGTCATAAGAACGCAAATTGAATTGGCGCGGGGAGAGAAAATATGAAGCTAGCGGGAAAGGTGGCAATTGTCACCGGTGCGGCACGAGGCATCGGGCGGGCGAGCGCGGTGCGGTTTGCGGAGGAAGGAGCAAAGGTGACGGTCGCGGACATTCGTGTGGACCTGGGCCGAGAAACCATCAGCATGATTGAAAGCGCGGGCGGCGAGGCAAGCTTCGCGTTGACCGACGTCTCGAAAGAAGATCAGGTTAAGAGAATGATTGACGAGACCGTGGCACGCTGGGGACGAGTCGACATCCTGTTCAATAATGCCGGCTATCCTCAGGTCAAACGCGTGGAGGAGACATCCGAAGCCGAATGGGACCACCTCTTCGCCGTAAATCTGAAGTCAATTTTCTTCGGAGTGAAATATGTCGTGCCCATCATGCGCCGGCAGGGGGGTGGAGTGATTCTGAATATGGGCTCCATCAGCGGATTGGTGGGTCAATTGCGAACGCCCGGCTACGTCGCATCAAAAGGGGCGGTGGTATTGCTCACCAAGTCGCTCGCCCTCGATTACGGCGCTGATCGCATTCGCGTAAACTGCCTGTGCCCGGGCATTACGGATACTCCGGCGTTTCGCGAACACATCTCAACCAGCACGGACCCGGAAGCGCTCATTCGCGAGCGCCAAGCGCGTGTCCCGCTCGGCCGATTCCTCTCGCCCGAGGACGTGGCGCGCGCGGCTCTCTACTTGGTTTCGGACGACAGCGAGGGAATCACCGGCATCGCCCACCTCGTGGATGGCGGGATGCTCGCTGCCGCAGAATACAGCTCGGCGTGGCTGTAGCGGCTAAGACAGCGTGCCGCAATTCGCTGTAGCGGCGCTCTATGAGCGCCGAATCGTAGGGGCATGCCATGGCATGCCCCTACGGCGGTCGATAGACCGCCGCTACAGAATTCAAACTGAGACACTACGCGCTGGACAGGCGCGGAGATTTTCCGCACAATATTCACGAGGCCCGATACGCGCGCGTTGTTGTGGCCCGATCATTGGACTGGTGCGATTTGGAACTTGCCCCGACTTACCCGAAGGACCCGACCCCCGTTAGCGAATATGTTGAAGGGAACCTTTCTCCGCTTTCCCGCCTTGCCCACGAATGGGAACTTCATTCCGCAGTAACTCTCAGTCCGGCGGAAGAGCGCACGATGGTGCGTGAGCCCGTGCAGGCCGTGCCCGCGGTGATCGCCCACCGCCTGGGAAAGCTCCGCGTGCTGGTGGTGGCTTACATCGCCTGCCTGGAAACCGGAGACGTGATCTGCCGGCAGAAACCCAAAGGCGACGCGCACACGGCCGCATGGATCGAGACGCCGGAACGAATCAACGTGCTTCTCGCCAGCCGTGAGCTTGACACCCACGACACCGGGTTCGAGCTGCTCGGGAGCGTGGCGGAGTTGCTTCGGCCGCGCCTCACCGCGTCTGAACTCGATGCCTACAGCCAGCTTCTGGAGGAGGAAGTCCGGCACGGCGTGAGAGGTGAAATCGATGAAGAAGCTTTGAAGGCCAAACAAACCTACCTGGCCAGCCGCTCGGGACGCCGCATGCGCGCGCAATTTGAGCGCTACCGCGACATCTCCTTCGCCAGCACCGCAGCCGAATACGTGCACGGACTCTGGCACGACGTGCAAATCCGCGTCGGCCCCGAGCATCTTCCCGTCGCCCAACTGCGCCGCCGCATGGATTTGTTGGCCGCTCTCTTTCCGCCCAACCCCGGTTATCACGTCTTCGATGAGTCGGTTCAGAAAAGTGAATAGCTTTGATCGGGCAACAAACCCGCGGAATCACGTTATTCGTCACTCGCGGGCCCCGCTTGTTCGAGTTTCCACTCGACTTGAGCCAATATTGCGCCCAGAATACGCGCTCCGCTCGAGGTGAGCTTCAAGTCGAGCAACAAGCGGCGCACCTTCAGCAGCATGGCCTGGCGGCTAAGGGGTTGGAAATAGCCCGACATCTCCAATACGTGCTGGGCACGTTCGAATAGATGCTCAAGCGATTGCGAGGTGACAGGCTCGAAACGCCCAGGCGGTGAAATCGGCTGCTTCACGGTCACTAGGCCGGCACGGGCCAGCTCGTAGGCGCAAACGGCCACAGCTTGCCCGAGATTCATCGATGGGCAGTCGCTCGCGGTGGGAATCCGCACCAATGCGTGGCAGTGGCTGAAGTCCTCATTCCCAAGGCCGGTCTTTTCCGAACCGAAAAGCAGTGCGACCCTTCCCCGGGCGCGGTGGCGGCGCAATTCCGCCGCGAGGTCAGGCAGAGGTACCAGTTCACGGTCCAGGTTGCGGCGCGCGCCGGTTGTAGTCCCGATCACCACCGTCGCATCGCCGATTGCATCAATCAGCTTTGGAGCTACCCGCGCCCGCGCCATCACTGCCTCGGCACCCACTGCCGACGTGCGTGCCTCCTTCCACGTCGGTTCAAAGGGTGCAACCACCACTATTTCCGTCAATCCGAAATTCGCCAGGGCACGTGCCGCCGCGCCGATGTTCAAGGGATTCCGCGGGCGCACGAGCACGATCCGCCAATTCAATTGCAGAGGTTTCATGCCAGGAATTGTAGCAGCAAGGGACGGCAGGTAACGAAGCGGCTTCAGCCATGGCAACGCCCTGCGAATGCCAAGCGGCCGCATGGAATGTAGCGGCAGCCTATCAGGTGTGCGGAAATCCCATCAGCGGCGAGGTTCAATTCTTGGGTGGGGCAGGAGCGGGCGTGGATGGGTCTTTCGGTTTGTCGATCGCCTCCACGTTCAGAATTCGCGAACCCGACTTGAATTGCTTGTAGTCGGTGTAGCGCACGATTTCCTTCATGTGCACGGCGCCGCTTTCGAAATAGAGGGTATCATTCGCCATGGTGTAGGTAGGAAACCAGAACTTGCCATCCACTTGCTCGCGCCAAGTGGTGAATTCCGGGAACAGGTTTTCCTGTCCGTGCACTTTCTTATCCTGGGGCACTTGCCTGCCCTGGCTTTTGACAATCTGCAAGTCGCGGTCGTCAACGTAAACCTGACCCTGGAAATACTGTTTGCCCTTTTCGATTTCTTTGGGTTTGATGCTGAACACATAGGCCGTAATTTCATCCACTTTGACGTGACCGAGGTATTTGATGTCGTACTCGGGCAGTTCATCCGTGGTCAGGACAAAAGGCTGAATATTTCTGAACCCCTCATAATCTTCCTTGGTTAGAATCAATCTCTTCAAGGTGGGCTCGGGAGCATACGTGACCCTCTCGATGCGATTGCCTTTGTCATCGTAAGTGATATCCCATTCCTGCTGGAAGGATCCTGTGACTTGGTCGCTAGGTCCAAGCTCCTCCACCTTATTGATTTGGTGGTAGGCGTAATTATTGCGGGCTTCCTTGAAGATTTTCTCCTTGGCGGCAAATTCCTGGATGATGTGCTGTATTTCTGCCGGGGGCGGGTCCTTCAGGCCCTCACCGCTTGCGGTAGCGGGAGTGGGAGGCAAAGTCTCTTTCGCCGCCTGGTGCAAAGTAGGCTCGGAGGATGACGATGCGCCGGGCGATGCAGGTTGCGGCGATGGACTGCTGGCCGAGGTCGTGGAATTACTCGTCTGCCGCGTGTGCAAGACCGGCTCATCCGAGGAATCTGCCGATTGCCGCGTGTGCAGCACCGGCTCGGAGGAAGACTGCGCTGCGGGGGCCGCGGGTGCAGGAGCAGGCGCGGGAGCGGGAGCGGGCGCCTCACGCGCGACAGGCTCCGGGGCGTCCGGAGCATTGGGCTTGCCACCGGCCGAGACTTCGGGTGCGGCGGATGGACTTGCGACTGCGGTGGGCGCTGCTGCGGGTGCAGGCGTGCTCACCTTGGCGGCTGCGGCTTTGTTCGCCGCTTCCTTCAGAGCATTGATGATGTCGTCGTTTGCGCCCTGGTCGCGAAATTTCTTAGCCAGGTCTGCATCCATCCGGAAGTCGATGCCGCGCTGCTCGACCAACTGCACCATTTTGGCGGCTGGCGTGCTTCCCAGCAGCAGCAAAGTGACATCGTCTTTGGAGAGCGGCTGTTCCGCCGAGGCAGCGGAAAGGCTTAGCAGGCCCGTCATCAACAGCAGGGCTGCCATCGCCGCTATTTTCATTCCCAGGCTGGATTTTAACTTCATCGCGGAATACCTGCGATTGGCCGCCCCCCATTCCGGGAAGGCGCCAATTTCGTTTAGCGCGCGCGCCGGCGATTCTTCAAGCGCATCTGGCGTAGCTTGCGGGGATTTCTTTTCGGTTTGGAGATTGCGAAGGTGACTGTTCCCACCCGGCGAACTTTCCACTCCTTGCCCGATGGTGTGCTTTGCCCGGTGTCCATAGGTCCTTATTCTGGCCTTCCTAACAACTCGACCATTACGATTATACCCGAAATTCCCGTTCCCTGCCCGACGCTTACTCAGAACCCGAGCGCGCCCAGCGTTCGAAACGGGCCTGGCCGATCGTTACTCTGCCGCGACCATGGAGGTGACGGTTATCGTGTCGCCTTTCAGCGTTCCCGTAACCTTCACCTTTTC
>JASHTO010000572.1 GCA_030040515.1 Terriglobia bacterium | reverse complement strand
TAACGACCTCGTTGATCGCTCAATGAGCCAGTTGGCAGACCAGATCCACGTGCCGGCCCATACTTTGGTGGTTTTCAATTCGCTGAGCTGGCAACGTGACGCCCTCGTGGAGACTGACCTGTTCGATCATGCCATTGTCACCGACCTCGCCACCGGCGCCAATGTTCCTCTGGAAGTGCTATGGGCCAAGGAGAATTTCCTGCACGTGCGCTTCTTGGCGCGCGACTTGCCTCCGGTAGGGTACAAGTGCTATCGCGTTACCTTTCCCGAGCCCGAGCCCGTCGCCTCACCCGCGCCGGAACCCACTCGCGAGAGGGTAGTGGAGAACCCCTTCTATCGAATCACGCTGGATGCCGAAAGTGGCGCCGTGGCAGGCATTTTTGATAAGCATTTGAGTCGTGAAATTGTCGATGTCCACAGCCCCTATAAATTCGATCAATACCTGTACGTCTCCGGCGGAGACGGGAACACACAGATTATGCGCCCCATCAGCGCTTGGCCGCCTGCCAAACTAACCGTTCACTCTGCGGCCGATGGGCAGTTGGTCGGAATCGCAAAGACGCCGTTCGGGCAATCTATCCGCCTTCGGAGCCATTGTGTAAATACGCCCGAAATTGACACGGAGATATTGCTTTTCGACAACTCCAAGAAAATCGAATTCATCGACCGGGTCAAAAAGCAATCGGTTACCAGCAAGGAGGGAGTTTACTTCGCGTTCCCAGTTGCCTCTCAGGTGCCGCAGTTTGTCTACGCCACTCAGGACGAGTGGATCGACCCTCGGCATGATTTGATGAAGGGCGCCAGCCTGGAGTGGTTCACGGTGCAGAAGTGGATGGCATCGCGCGACAGCGGCATCACGGTGGGCATCATCCCCGTCGATGCTCCCCTGGCGAGCTTCGGGGATGTCAACCGTGGCACTTGGCCCACGGAATTTCGACCTGCGAGTTCCACGATTTTTTCCTACGTGATGAACAATTACTGGGACACGAACTATCGTGCTGCTCAGGGCGGTGACTTTACTTTTCGCTATGTGGTTACCAGTTCTGCCGCCTTAGACCCGCTTGCACTGGCTCGACTTGGGTGGGAAGCAACGCGGCCCGTGGAAGTTGACTACGTGATGGACCAGGACAAAGTTGGGAACCCCCCGCGGCCTCTTCCAGCAGAGGGGGCCAGCTTTCTACAAGTCGACCAAGCGGGGGTAATGCTTCTCGACTGGAAAGCTGCCGAGGATGAAAGAGGTACTATTCTCCGTTTCCAGGAAGTCGCCGGGCGCGATGTGACGGCAGCTGTAACACTTCCCAGAGCTTTATTGAAGTCGGCGAATCTCTGTAACGCCGTGGAAGATGATCTTGACCCGCTGCAAATTTCGGGCAATGCCTTTCGCCTGAAATTTCGGGCACATGAGATTCTGACGATCCGGGTTCAGTAAGTTCTGGCCTCAAGCCCGGAGTTTGAATCGGAAGCGCATTTCTTCACCGAACCACGTGACGCAGTTCGTTCCCCTGACATTAATTAAAAAGGCTAAAGTGAAAGTCCTGGGTAAGATCGGGCAGTTCCCGCGAATAATGCTGTGGCTCTCTATTATCCAAAGCCACGACCGGTGCCCAGTCTCGTGAAGGACATATACGGTCTTGCCCCTTATAGGTATTAAGGTTCAGCGCCGCAAACAAAGCAGTCCGGGGACGAGTCAAATAGGTTGTTTCCTTCGTGAGGCCGACAACATAGATGACAACTACACGGTTTTCCATGGTGCGCGACTGAAGTCCCAGGGCTTTTGAAAGACCGGTGGGTTCGGCGAGCTTCTCCAGAACCATCACGTGCACGCGCGCCAGGGCCAGCTCGCAAGCCAGCATCAGGCCGGTGGGGCCGCCGCCGGCAACAATCACATCAACACTCATCAGGTTCTCCGTTTCGTCATTCCATTGCGGGATTTTACTGTACTCCTGATTGAGGACTTCGCTTCATAATTCGACTGCGGATTGAGGTGAGCTTCCAGCCTCGCAGGGGTGAAATGCCGTAGCCCAGGGCGCAAGCCCTGGGACCGCAAGCCCTCACCCCGCCTTCGGCTCCCCTCTCCGGCGGAGCAGGAGAGGGGTTGGGGGGAGAGGGTGGGCGACTGAAACCCACGGCTTGCGCCGTGGGCTACATGATGACGCCCGCTTTGCGGGCTGAGCTGAGTTCTTATACGGACTTCTGACTCAGGACACTTGCTTCGCAGCTACAATCGTGCTTGGGGAATGCCGTGAGGGAGTGTAAAATGCGCAAGACCTTCAAGATTGCGGAGCTTCAGGCGAGCCTGAGATTAACATCGGGCCGAAATCCATGATCAAAGTGGAGATTCGAGAATGGGGATGGTGCGCTCCGGTGTGGGGGCTCTCGACGCTGCTGGTCTTGTATTCCCTGCCGGCCCTCGCGCAACAGGCGCCCCTGCTGAAGCCTGAAGACGCCCCGGCGCGCGTCGACAAGCTCTTCAACAAATGGGACAGCTACGGCACACCCGGCTGCGTCGTGGGAATTTACCGCGACGGGCGCAGCATCTACCTGCACGGCTACGGGATGGCGGACCTGGAGCACAACGCCCGCATCGAGCCTTCCACCGTCTTTCACGTTGCCTCCATGTCCAAGCAGTTCGCGGCAGCATCCATCATTATGCTGAGCCTGGAAGGCAAGCTTTCACTCGACGATCCGGTGCAGAAGTACATTCCCGAGCTGCCGGATTTTGGCGCCCCCATCACCCTGCGCGAGCTGATGCACCACACCAGCGGCCTGCGCGACCAGTGGACGCTGCTCGACATCGCCGGGTGGCGCTACTCGCTATTTGATCACCAACAACGACGTGCTCACCATGATGTCCCGCCAGAAGACGCTGAATTTTCCGCCCGGCTCGCGGTACATGTACTGCAACACCGGATACACGCTGCTCGGCGAGGTGGTGAAGCGCGTGAGCGGCGAGTCCTTGCACGAATACACAACTCACCACATCTTCGAGCCGCTGGGAATGACCCACACGCACTTTCGCGACAATCACGCCGAGCTGGTGAAGAACATGGCGATTGGATATGTGCCCAAAGACGATACGTTTGAAATCAGCATCACCAACTTCGATACCGTGGGCGCGACGAGCCTGCTGACTACCGTTGAGGACCTTCAGAAGTGGGATAAGAATTTTTACACACCGCGCGTGGGCGGCGAGCGCTTTCTTGAGGAAATGCTCAGGCCCGGCGCCCTCAACACCGGTAAGCCCATAGATTACGCTTCGGGGTTGGTGGTTACCACCTTCCGGGGCTTGCCGGTGGTCGACCACTCAGGCGCTGACGCCGGCTATCGCAGCGACATGTTGCGGTTTCCGCAGGAGTACTTTACCGTCTCCGTGCTGTGCAACGTGTCCACGGGCAATCCCTCAGGCCAGGCACACCGAGTGGCGGAAATTTACCTCGCGGACAAGCTGAAGCCGGAAGTCGCCTCGCCCATGGCCAACCCCATCCAGCTCAACGAAAGGCAGCTCTCGGCCCGCACGGGGGCATACCTTAATTCCGATGGCAACCAAATCCTGAAGATCATTTTTAGCAGGGACGGCCGTCTGGCTTCCGTTTCGTTTGGTGATGAGCCGACACACCCCCTTACGCCGCTCGCGGAAAACCGCTTTCGCCTGGGAGACTCCGAATACGAATTCCGGGGCGGTGCTGACGGCGGCGAGCTGGCGATTACGAGCAGCGGCGAAAAGCCCGAAGTTTATAAGAAGATTCCGCCGTTTGACGCCACACGCTCCGACCTGAGCGCTTTTGCCGGAACCTACCGGAGCGCGGAAATCGACGCGCTCTATCGCTTCAAGGTTGAAGATCACAGCCTCGTTCTGCATCGGCTCAACAATGATACGGACACGCTCCGGATGGAAGGCCCCGATTTGTTCCAGAGCCGTTTGGGGGTTCCTTGAGAAACCTTAGAATGTCGCTTTCCCGGAATCGGTGAATATCGTGCCCGTTTCCGTCGTGGCGCTTGGTGCCCTGGCGGCGGTCGCGGAGCCAGCCCTTGGCAATCCACTTTTGAATTTTGTGGTGGTCCTCACCAAAACAATCTTCCAGGTCACGCATGGTGTAGCCTTCAGTTACCCGGCGCGAATGTCCAAGCGCCTTGATTTTCATGACCACGGATGTCTCTGTCCGCCTCAGGCGCTTGGCGATGGTGCAAGTCGAAACCTTGCCAAGAAGCCTGTCCAGGGTGTCAATCTGCTCCACTGTCTATGGGCGACGGTCTTGGTGCATGGCCAAACCCAGACGCCTCGCCTGGCGCTTAATGAACCATTTGGGGAAGCCGGTCTGTCGGGCCATTTGCCTGATGACGAGGCCTCGCTGATGAAGCCCGCCGTAGTAGTGGGCGCGCATGTAAGCCTCGTGCTCAGGCAGCCATTGGTATTTCAGGTTGTGGCGGCGTCGCCGGCCAGACCGGCACTTCCGGCAGAATCGAGCAGCCACCGGGGCACGATCTTTCCTACCTTCTTCGATTGGGCTTCCGCAGTCATGGCAAGTCATTTCCGACTTCCTGCACTCGCGCATCCGTTGGCAGTAGTTCGTGCGTTCTTCCCTAATATGTTCGGAAGTTCGCTATTCCTGGCAGCGATATGGCTTGGATTGAAAGGCAGCGCCGTAGAGCGGGCAAGCGGCTAGCGTCCCTCGGCCAACGTACTGATACAGATCCTTCAAATACTCGGCCTCGGTGGGCTTTTCGCGTCGCGTTGTGGTGTGAAGGTCGCCGTACTTGGTGACGCTGCGGCCGGTGAGGTCTGAGAGCGCTTCGTGGAGCTTGCGAGGATGGCGAATGGTAACGTCTGGAATGTAGCCGTCAATCAGCACGTTGTTTTCTCCCTTTCTTCCATGAGACGGCGGTCCGCGGTCAAGCTGGACTCCGCCGCTTTTGCTCTTACGGCTTGTAAAAGCAAGCGGGAAGAACCGAAAGCGCCTAATCTTGTTTCCTGTGACCTTTGCCGATCCGAGGATGGGCCTTGTCCGCTGTGGTGACGATTTTTGACTCACGCCCTTCCATTCGCACTCTTTGAGCCTGCGTGGGTTGATAAGGCTCGGTGCCCGTCGGGGTCCAAGTGAGTCGGTGCTGCCATCTGCCCCGCGACCTCGTAGGCCCTGAAAAGGAGCGCAGTCACCGAGAATCGGTGTGTCGTCACCACGATGGAGCAAGCTTTTTCCTCGGGTCATAGGAGCCTCGATTAATTCGAAGGTATTGCCGCGGCTGGGGTGCTCCCGTAGAAGGGCTCATAGTGCTTTTGTGTCACCCACAGTCGATGAAGGAGCACGGCTGGTTTCCTGGCGACGGCCACCAGGGCCCGCTTCTTTGCGTTCTTCCCTCCACGCTCTGCTAAATGCAGACTCCAGCGTCGCAGAGCGCTGTCCTTCCCAAATGGTCCCAGCATGAATTGCGCACATTGCACCAGAGTCTTCCGCAAGTAGCAGTCGCCAGCCTTGGTGATGCGCAATTGGGGATCTCTATCCCCGGACTGCGCTCTCCGTGGTCGCAACCCGAGGTAGCAGCCCACGTCCCGGCTCTTGGCGAAACGGTGGGCATCGCCCAGGGTGAGCACGAAGGTAAGGGCCGTCAGCGATCCGACCCCGTGTACCTCGCGCATTACGGCAGTCTCGGCATATTGGGTCTTGGCCATCTTCACGATCTTCTGGTCGAAAAGCCGAATCTGCGCGGTGAGACTGGCAATCTGGTCCAACAGCGGCACGAGAGTCTCTTGCAACGCGGTGGGAAGATGTTCCCAA